>NZ_JBHWEN010000010.1:0-213554 GCF_042734215.1 Kitasatospora sp. NPDC059673
GTCACGACCGGGAACACGGCGTCGCTCCTGGCCCGCCACAACAGGTCCGCACCGGTGCCGGTGGCGGCCCGCCACAGGTCGAACCCGCGAAAGCCTCGGTCGGCCAGCAGCAGCATCCCCCCGGACAGCGAAGTGAACAACTGCCGGGCCAGCACGGTCTCGTGGACCGCCGGCGGGGCGGCCTCGGCCGCGAACACCGCATGGGTGCCGCACTCGACCAGGGCCGCCACCCGTGCCTGCGGGTAGGCGCTCCTGCCCTGTCCCCGGCAGGTGCCGGGCCGGCCGAAGAACTCCGCGTTCGCCGCCGTGTCCGGCAGGTCGAAGGTGGTGCCGTCCACCGCGACCAGCCGCCAGTCGCGAAACCACGCGCCGACCGTCCCCTTCGTGGCCACCGGGTGGCAGACCCGGTCGAACAGGGCCCGCAGCGGCTCCGGACCCAGCCGCAGCCGGGCCCGACCGATCGCCGCCGTAGTCGGCACCCGCCAAGCCCCTCGCCCGCCCTCCCGCTCCAGGCCCTGGGTCAGCAGCCGCGCGACCTCCTCATAGCCCTGCCCGCAGAACAGGCACATCGCCAGGACGAAGTACACGACCACCCGTGCAGGCAACAGCCGATGACGCCGCTCGACCCGGCCGCACCCAGCAACCACCTCATCAACCAGCTCGGGCGGGAACGCCCGCGTCAGCACTCCCAGCGCGATCCGGTCCGAGAACCGCTCACCCGCCGACGACTTCACCTGTCCAGGCCTTGGCACAACCAGCCCAACGACCAAAGCCACACAAAGTCACCGGTATTGGGCCTAGCAGACCGGAGGCTGGACGAAAATCAGCAGGGCGCGCAACGGCGTGGCACGCGCAACGGCGTGGCACGCGGGACGGCGTGGCACGTGGAACGGGGAAGCGTCCGGGACGGCGGCGCCAGGTGCGCCGCTACTCGGCGAGGCGCCAGTCGCGCAGCTCGTCCGAGGCGTCAAGTGCCCTGGCACAGATGGATCGTGCGCTTTGGCGGGCACCGCTCTGCTCGGCGGCGAGGAGGAACAGTGCCACCCCGATCCGGCCGGGTGCGACGCGCACCCGCACGTGCTCCAGGCGGTCACCCGCCCGGGCGTGGCACCACAGGTGGCCGGTCAGCCACTGCGGAGCGACCACGGTGGCGGAAGGCCCGACGAGTTGAGTCAGCGTCAGGCGCAGCAGCATCGGCTCGTCCGCCGTCCGCCGTCCGCCGTCCGCCGTCCGCCGTCCGCCCCAGCCGTCGCCGGAACCGTCACCGGAGCCCGCGGCGAAGCCGACGCGGCGTGCGGCGTCGCCGACCTGGCCCGGGACGCGGGGATGACGGACCAGCAGATACGTTCCGCCCTGGACGAGTTGGTGGACCTGGCCCTGCTCAAACCCTCGGCCCAGGCCGACGGGACACTCTGGCCGGTCAGGCCGGCAGTCGGCCTGTCGGCGCTGCTGGCCGCCGCCGAGGACGAGGCCGCCGCCAGACAGCGCCAGATCGAGGCGGCCCGGGCGGCGATCGCCGCACTCGCGGCCGAGCACGAAGAACACCGCCAGCACCGCGCCGACACCGCCGTCCGCCTCGACGGAATCGACTCCGTCCGCGGCCGGCTGGAAGAACTCGCCGCCAACGCCGCGACCGAATGCCTGTCCCTCAACCCGGGCGGCGCACACCGACCCGACGCGCGGGCGGCCTCCGCACAGATCAACGAACAGGCACTGCGCCGGGGCGTCGGCATCAAGGCGATCTGCCGGGACAGCTTCCGCAACGACCCCGACACCCTGGCCCACGCACGCTGGCTGACCGACCTCGGCGGACAGATGCGCACCGTCCCGATCGTGCCCACCCCGCTGGTGATCGTCGACCGCGCAGTCGTCATCGTCCCCCTCGATCCGACCGACCCGGGCGCCCTGGAGATCAACAGCCCCGGCATGCTCTCCGTCGCGTGTGTCCTGTTCGACCAACTCTGGTCCACCGCAACCCCGTTCGGCGCGGCCGTCCCCGTGGACGGCCAAGGCCTCACCTCCGCCGAACGCACCCTCCTCGAACTCGCCGCCGCCGACCACACCGACGAAGCCGCAGCCCGCAAACTCGGCATCTCCGCCCGCACCGTCAAACGCCAAATGGCCGACCTGATGGCCCGCCTCGACGCCGACAGCCGCTTCCAGGCCGGCGTCCGCGCCGCCCATCGCGGCTGGCTCTGAAGCCCACAGCAGCCAACCCCTCCGCCGTCCACGGCACAGCCGCCCGCGACCTCCGGGAGCGCACTCGGCGGAACCCGACAGCCCCGGCGCAGCCGCTGCGACGAGGGCCACGCCAGTGAACGCACCGAACCAGCCGCGCCACCCATTGACGATCACACGGGGGGCTCCGCGCCAGCGGCCGGACCGTTTCAGCCACCACCCCCGCCGCCGGGCGCAGCCCCGGTGACGGCCTGCGTCTCCCGCTCGATGATCTCCTGCAGCGGCACGCCGTCGCAGTTGCCGAGGACGACGCCGACCCAGCCGGTGTACGGGTAGACGTTCCAGTTGGCGTTGACACCGGGGTTGGCACCGCCGCGCCCGAACACCCACTGGCCATTGGCGATGCGGACCGGCATGTCGTAGGCCCCGAACGACGAACCGCTGTGGGGGATCTTGGCCCCGGTGAGCAACTCGGCCCAGGGCCGGTCCAGCACCGTCCCGTCGCCCAGCGCGTGCGCGAACCGGACCAGATCCGGCGCGGTGGCGAAGCCGCCGTCCCCGGGGGCGTCGATGAAGCTGCGCCCCGGGTTCTTGCCGAGCATGCCCGGGTACGGGCTGCCCTTGTCCAGGTTGCGGACCGCGTCCACCTGGCTGCCGTCGGCCAGCGTCATGTACGGGTGCGCGAGGTGCTCGTCGGTGAGCCACTGCGGCCTGGTGCGGAACGCCGAGCCGGTCATGCCGCAGCGCCCGAAGATGTTCTCCTGCACGTAGTCCCAGTACGTCTCGCCGCTCACGGCCTCCACGATCAACGCGGGGATGCCGACATCGGCGCCGGAGTGGCTGGTGCGAGTGCCGGGGGCAGCCACCAACGTGGACTGCCGGACCCACTGACCGTAGTACTCGTGCACCTCCTCCCGGCTCCGGAAGACGCGTTGCACGTCCTCCTCCGGAGTGTTCAGCCCGGAGGTGCCGGAAAGCAGGTGGTGGACGGTCACCTGCTCGGCGATGTCGGTGGCGAAGCCCTTCAGGTGGGTGCCCACCGTGTCCGACAGGCTCAACCTGCCCTGCTGCGCCAGCTGCAGGACGGCCACCGCGCCGAACGGCTTGCCCGCCGAGCCGAGGCTGAACGCGATGCCTTCGTGCTGGCGAATCCCCTTCTCCCGGTCAGCCATGCCGTAGCTGCGGGACAGCACCGTCCTGCCGCAGTGCGACAGCAGCACCACGCCGGAGAACCTCCCCTCCGCGGCCAGCTCCGCCACGTACTGGTCATAGGCTCCGCCGGGCCGGGTGGCTGGAGGGATGCCGGAGTCGGCCGGGGCCGGGCCGGTCGGCGCCGGGTCGGTCGGCGCCGGGTCGCTCGGGGCCGGGTCGGCCTGGCCGGGTCGGGCGCCCGCCGGCGGCGCGCCGACCGCCACCAGGCCGGCGGCCGCCAACCCGCCCCACCCCAGCAGCCGCCGCCGATTGATGCCACGTACGGAATCCGAGTCCGAGTCCATGATCACGGTCCTTTCCTGATCGACAAATCGACCGTGGCAGGTTCACCGGCCCGTGCCGTCGGCAACCGATCACCCACCCCTGCGGTCCCAGTGCCTCCACTGAAGCCGGAAGGCTGTTGCCGTGGCGTAGGCGATTTTCGACAAGCCCGCGATACACCGAATCCCCGGCATCAAGAGACCGGAGCAGACCGGCAGCACGACGGCCCTGCCGCCGGCGATCGCGTCAGCAAGCAGCCCGAACTCCCCGAATCCGCGCAGCGGACGATCCGTCATCGCCGCTGCGCCACCGGCGAGGTCCTCCCTCGCGGAGCCGGTCAACGGTTTACTGGGCCCCGCGCGGAGCCGGTGCCTGCGGCGTGCGGGGGAGCCGAACCGTGACGAGGAGTCCGCCGGCGGGGCGGGGTGCGAGGTCGATGCTCCCGTCGTGTGCTCGCACGATGCTGTGCACGATGGCCAGACCGAGGCCGACCCCGGCATGTTCGTCGGTGCGAGTGCGTTCTGTTCCCCGCTGGAAGGGTTCGGTGAGGGTCGGCAGGAGTTCCGCCGGGACCCAATGGCCGGTGTTCTCCACCCGCAGCACGCTCGCGTCGTGCTGCGACTCGGTGTGGACCGTCACGGTGCCGCCGGAGGGGAGGTTGTGGACGATGGCGTTCTGGACGAGGTTGGTCACCATCCGCAGAATGAGCGCCGCAGAGCCGAGGATCTCCGCCCTCTCGCCGGTGACGTCGAGCGTGATCCGGCGCTTTTCGCCGAGGGGAAGCAGCGTTTCGGCGGCTTCCTCGGCGACGAGGGACAGGTCGACCGGCTCGCGGTCGAAGCTCCTGCGGTCGGCGCGGCTGAGCAGCAGCAGGGCCTCGGTGAGGCCGATCGCCCGCGTGTTGACGCTGTGCAGGCGTTCGATGAGTTCGCCCTGGTCGCGTGTGGGGTCGTTGCGGGCGAGGTCGAGGAGGGTCTTCGAGATCGCCAGCGGGGTGCGCAGTTCGTGGGAGGCGTTCGCAGCGAATCGTTGCTGTTCGGCGACGCGGGATTCGAGTTGTTCAAGCATGAGGTCGAACACATCGGCGAGTTCGCGGAATTCGTCCCGGGGGCCTTGCACCCGGACTCGGTGGGACAGCGATCCGCTCGCGGCCATCCGTGCCGCGTCCGCGATCCTGGTGAGTGGGGCGAGCATCCGGCCGGCGAGCATCCAGCCCCCCAGGAGACCGAACGCCAGCAGGAAAACCAGTGCCATGGCCGCGGCGGGGGCGAACATGCGCACGAGGAGGTAGCGGTTCGGCGCGACCCCGAGAAGGCCCTGCGGGCTGTCGGGCACGTAGCGCAGCAGGAACACCCACACCACGGCCAGCAGGAGAACGCCGGCGAGGAGAAGGAATCCGGCGTAGCTGATGGCGAGTTTCAGGCGGGCGCTGAGTCCTGGGCGCCTATTCACGTGTGCTGCCGGGGCGGGTGGTGTCCACGCCGGTGTCGATTCGGTAGCCGATACCGAGCACCGTGGCGATGAGCCACGGTTCGCCGAGCCGTTTGCGCAGCGCGGAGACGGTGATGCGGACGGCGTTGGTGAAGGGGTCGGCGTTGGCGTCCCAGGCCCGCTCCAGGAGTTCTTCGGCGCTGACGACACCGCCTTCGGCCGCGACGAGGACTTCCAGCACGGCGAACTGCTTCCGGGTCAGCGCGACGTAGCGTCCGTCACGGAAGACCTGCCGCCGAAAGGGGTCCAGCCGCAGGCCCGCGATCTCGCTGACCGGGGGTCGGGCGTGCGCGCGCCTGCGGTCCAGCGCCCGCAGCCGCATGACCAGCTCCCGGAGCTCGAACGGTTTGGTGAGGTAGTCATCGGCGCCGAGCTCGAACCCGGACACCTTGTCGTCGATCCGATCGGCAGCGGTGAGCATGAGGATCGGGATGCCACTGCCGGACGCGACGATCCGTCGGGCGACCTCGTCACCCGAGGGGCCGGGAATGTCGCGGTCGAGAACCGCAAGGTCGTAGGAGTTGACGCCGAGCAACTCCAGAGCGCAGTTGCCGTCGCCGGCGATGTCGGCCGCGATCGCCTCCAGCCGCAGCCCGTCCCGGACGGCTTCGGCCAGCCACGACTCGTCCTCCACGATCAGCACGCGCATGCCCGGAGCCTAAGCGGCACGGCATATCGCCGACATATGCTTCCTCACCGAACCCGAACCCGAACCGGACGCGGGCCCGAACCGGACGCGGGCCCGAACCGGACGCGGGCCCGAACCGGACCGGAACCCGACCCGGACCCAGCCCCGCCGTCGCGCGCCGCGACAACCAGAGCCTCGGGCTGTACCCCGTCGAACCCGGCTCACTCTGCGAAACCGGCTCCGCACACTCTGAAGCAGGGCCCCGCCACGACCACCACCGGTGCCCGTTCGCATGACACCCAACAGCGGAAAGGGCGTCGGGACCGGCTGCCGTGTGCCGCCCACGATCAGCACCCCTCCCGGGTCGGCCAGGTGCTCGACCACGTACGCGCACCCTCCCGCCGCTTCGCAGCCGATCCGGTTCAGCAGCCGCTGGATCCGGGCCGGACCCGTATGGCCGGCTTCCTCGGCCACCGTCCAGCCGTTCTTGCGCTCCAACGGCGCCGGCAGACCCCGCATGTACGCCAGCGCCGACTCCCGCGACTCACTCCGCGCGAACCGCTCGTGCAGCTCCGCCGGCCCGTCCGGCCCCCACAGTCACTACAAGCGGCAGTCCCCTCCCCGCCGCGTGATCCAGCCCAACCCGGCGAACCCATGAGGCCAGGGCCCCTGGGTGTCCTCACAGAGCCTCTTGGCGCCCGGAACTCTGAGCCCCGGCGACCTCGCGCGCAAATTTGATCCATGCGTCGGCTGCCGCCGCATACGCCTGCAGCAGGTTCCCCAGCTCGGGAGACATGAATGTCGGGGTCTTGCCTTTTTCCACCTTGGAAGCGTGGTCGAGAACCCGGAGATGGGCAGCTGCCTGCCCCATGGCGTAGTTCCAGTCCGGCAGTTGGGAATAACTGGACATGTAGACCTCCAGACCGCAGGCGAGCATGCGCGTCCTGTCAGTCTCGGGCGCCCGTGATCGAGCCGCCTGTCCGCGTGGGCAGGTCGGGTGAAGCGCTGCGCGAACAACGTCCTCGTGGTAGTGACCGAGACCTGCTCCGGCGAGGGCCCCAACGTGATCACCGACGTGGCCACGGATCCCCGTTCACGCGAGAGTCGAGCACCTGGGAAGTGGAGCCTGTGCGTCCACGGTCATGAGTCCGGAAAGTCTGCTCCGCCGGCGCGAGTGGGCGGTTAGGGTCGCACGGACATGTGGTGCCGTCGGGGGAGGGCGTGGCATGGCGATCGAACTGCCCGGCGAGGTAGTGGAGTTCTTGTCGTTCATCGGTATCAACTGGCCGACGGTGAACGAGGACAAGGTGCGTGAGTTCGGCTCGCACGTGCGGGAGTTCGCGCAGAACGTGGAGTCGGAGGACGCGGGGAAGGCGCTGAAGTCCTTCTACCGCAAGGCCGGCGACAACATGAAGAGGCAGCCGTGGAGACCGAACCCGACTGCCGGGAGAACATCCTGCACGCATTGCCCATCAAGCATCTCGACCCGAACACCCTGGACAAGAACGAGCGGGAGTACGTCGACGCCCTGCTGGAGCTCGACTTCTGATGGGACGCCCAGAACCGGTCGACGGACCCTGACCGTGGTCGCGCAGTGTCGCCGGCGGGCGGCTGAGCACGGTGATCCTCCCCATTCACCGGTGGGTGGCGCACAGGGCGGGCAGTACGGCACGGGGCCGCGCCCAGGTGGCTGTCCCGGGCGCGGCCCCGCTCGGCTGAGGCGCTGTCGTCATCGCGGTCAGCAGCAGCCACCGGTCTCGGCGGATGCCTCGGTCTCGGCGGGCGCGGAACAGCAGCCGACGGTCCCGGCGGACTCCTCGGTTCCGAGAGTGAGGAGCCGCGAGGCGGTGCCGAGGGTGACGACCCCGGGCTCGGCCGCGGGGACGGAGCAGCAGCCGCCGCCCTGGGTGGCGCCGGGGTCGTCGAAGAGGCCGGCTCCGCCGCAGACTCCGGTCTCGGGGAGGGCCAACTCGACGCGGGCGGCGGCCTCGTGGTCGCCCGCGAGGGCGGCCGCGATGGAGCGGACCTGCTCGTAGCCGGTCAGGGCGAGGAAGGTGGGGGCGCGGCCGTAGGACTTCATGCCGACCAGGTAGACGTCCTTCTCGGGGTGGGCCAACTCGCGCGCGCCGTGCGGGTGGACGGTGCCGCAGGAGTGCTGGTTGGGGTCGATCAGCGGGGCGAGGGCGAGCGGGGCCTGGAGACGCTCGTCGAGTCCGAGGCGCAGCTCGTCGAGGAAGGAGAGGTCGGGGCGGAATCCGGTCAGCACGATGATCTCGTCGACGACTCCGCTGCGTCGGCCGTCCTCGGCGATCAGGACGAGCTGCTCGCCGTGCGGCTCGACGGCGACGGTGCGGAAGCCGGTGAGGGCGGTGGCGTGGCCGTCCTCGACGGCCTTCTTGGCGCGCAGGCCGAGTGCGCCGCGCTCGGGCAGCTGGTCGGCGGTGCCGCCGCCGTAGGTGGAGCCGGAGATACCTCGGCGCAGGATCCATTCGGCGTGGGTGCCGGGGGCGTCCTGGGCGAGGTCGGCGAGCAGGGCCAGCGCGGTGAACGCGGACGCGCCGGCGCCGATGACGGCGGTGCGCCTGCCGGCGTACCGCTTGCGCGTCTCTGGGGCGCTCAGGTCGGGGACGTAGTACGAGATCTTCGCGCGCGCGGCGCCCTCGCCGAGAGCGGGCAGGCCGTTGCCGCCGGCCGGGCCGGGGGTGGACCAGGTGCCGGAGGCGTCGATGACCGCGCGGGCGAGGATGCGCTCCTCGGAGCCGTCGGCGTGCTCGAGGTGGACGGTGAAGGGCTGCGCCTCGCGGTCGGCATCGACGATCCGGTCCCGTCCGGCCCGGGCCACGCCGGTCACCCGTGCGTCGTAGCGGACCCGGCCGCCGAGAACATCGGCGAGCGGCTGCAAGTACGTGGCGACCCAATCGCCGCCCATCGGGTAGACGTCGGCGCCGGGGCGGACCCAGCCGGTCGGTGCGAGCAGCTTCTCGGCGGCCGGGTCGATGACCTCCGCCCACTGCGAAAACAGCCGCACGTGCGACCACCCGCGCACCGCCGTGGCCGCGCTCGGCCCGGCCTCCAGCACCACCGGCTCGGTGCCGTACTCGATCAGGTGGGCGGCAGCGGCCAGGCCGACCGGTCCGGCACCGATGACGACGACGGGCAACTGCTCGGCGGCGGAGGCGTTCACGAGGTTCTCCTTTGTTTCGACGCTTGTCGATGAGGTCGTGCGGCTCCAGCATGGCATTTGCTTCGATGGATATCAACATAGACACTTGTCGAAGAAGTGCCTCGCCCGAGTGATTCGATGTATGTCAACATAGATGCATGTCGAACGTGAAGGCGCTGCCGCTGCTGGAGCCCGAGGCCGTCGTGCCGTGCTGCCCGCCGTTGACCGCCGCGCCGCTGTCGGAGGACGACTCGGTGCGGATGGCGGCGATGTTCAAGGCGCTTGCCGACCCGGTGCGGCTGCGGCTGTTCTCCCGGGTCGCCTCGCACGAGGGCGGGGAGGCGTGCGTGTGCGACATCCAGGACGTCGGCGTCTCCCAGCCCACCGTCTCCCACCACCTGAAGAAGCTGCGCGAGGCCGGCCTGCTGACCTCGGAGCGGCGCGGGACGTGGGTCTACTACCGTGTCGAGCCGTCCGTGCTGGCCGCCATGGCCGGCCTGTTGAGCGCCGCCGCCCGCTGACCCGCCCTTCTGGAGCCCGTTCACGTGTCCACGCCCACCATCACCGTCGAGCCGATGGCCGCCGACCACGCCGAGCAGGTCCTGGCGATCTATCAGGCCGGCATCGACGGCGGAAACGCCACCTTCGAGACCGGCGTGCCCAGTTGGGAGCAGTTCGACCGGGCCAAGCTGACGGACCACCGCTTCGTCGCCCTCGACGGGGACGGCCAGGTGCTGGGCTGGGTGGCGGCCGTCGCGGTCTCGGACCGGTGCGTGTATGCCGGGGTGGTCGAGCACTCCGTCTACGTCCACCCCGAGGCCCGGGGGCGCGGCGTCGCCCGCCTGCTGCTGGACGCGCTGATCGCCTCGACCGAGGCGGCGGGGATCTGGACGATCCAGTCCGGCGTGTTCCCGGAGAACGCGGCCAGCCTCGCCGTCCACACCAGGGCGGGTTTCCGGGTCATCGGCACCCGCGAGCGCATCGCCCGCCACCACGGCGTCTGGCGCGACACCGTGCTGATCGAACGCCGCAGCCCGGCGATCGGCTGACGCCGCTCCGCCGCGGATCGCGGCGGCCCCGCCCCGTCCGGGTGTGAAGGTCCGGACGGGGCAGGTTCGGTGAAGGCCGGTCAGGTGAGGAGGGGGACCAGGCCGATGGCGAAGACGGCGTAGAAACCGGCGGCGACGGCCAGGCGGGCGGGGGTGAGCCGGTGGGCGCGCATGGTCAGCAGGAGGTAGACGATCGCGGCCATGGTTATCAGGCCCGACCAGATCAGCGGGCCGTCGAAGTGCCAGGTGGTGAACAGCAGGCCGATGCCGCTCGGGACGGTCGCCTGGATCATCATCGCGCCGGAGATGTTGGCCAGCGCGAGCTTCACCTTGCCCTGGCGGACCCAGATGATCGCGTTCATGATCTCGGGCAGCTCGGTGGCGATCGGCGACAGCAGCAGCGCGGTGACGGTCGCGGACAGGCCGAGCATCGGGCCGATGACGTCGAGCTGGGCGACGAACCAGTGTGCGGCGAAGAAGATCACCACGAGGGTGGCCAGGGTCTGGACGACGACCGCCCAGGTGTCGGGCGAGGCCTTCTTCGGCTGGAGCTTCAGCGCCTCCAACTCCTCCTCGTCCTCATCGCCCTCGCCGTCGGCGGCCTCACCGGCCCGGCTGGAGCGGATCTCGCGCCAGAAGTAGGCGGCGTACGCGGCGAAGAACAGCACGCCGAGCGCGGGCTTGAAGGCGAAGGCGACCAGGCCGAGTGAGACCTTGACGAAGAAGATCGGCAGGAACCAGCTCTGGTCCTTGGCCAGGTGCTTCATCTCCTTCTCGGTGCCCAGCGCCTCCAGGGGCGTAGGCACCGCGGCAGCGGTGACCGCGGAGACAGCGCGGTCACGTCGGCGCTTGATCAGCAGCGCCGCTCCGGTGACGCCGTAGGCGACGGTCGCCAGCGCGAGGGGGCCGCCCATCGCGGCGCCGACCGCGAGGTCCTTCTCCCCGGCGGTGCCACCGGTGGTCGCGGCGACCAGGGTGACCACCGACTCGGGCAGTGCGGTGCCGAACGCGGCCAGGATCGTGCCGACCGCCATCTTCCCCACGTTGAGGCGCTCACCCAGCCACTCCACCGCGTTGACGAACCACTCGCACGAGAGGTAGATCGCCACCGCGCACACGATGAGCAGAACGAAATGAATCACGAAACTCGTCAGGCCTTCCCGCACCGGCGGGAACCCGAGAGGCGAGCGGCACACGGGCAGCACGACCTCGGCCCGCCGACGCGTACAGTCGTCGACAAATGGGCCGAAGGTCTCGCCCGCCCACCACCGTCACCGACGGCGGGCCCGGCCACCGGGAACCCGGCAGCGGGTTCCAGTGTGTCGACGACCGGTTCGCGGGGCTACTCCCCTTCGCAGCCGCACATGCTACCCGACGCCAACCGTAGGGGACTTCACGGCCACCGGCCCGGCGCTGGTCGTCGCCGCACCGCCAACCGGGCGGTCGAGGCCGCGAACAACAAGCTGACCTGCCAGGCGATCGTGGTGGTGGCGATCACGGGCAGCGGGTGGTGCACCCCATCTGCGGTCGGGGGCGGGTCGTTCACCGCCAACGGCGGTGCCGGATGTCGATGACGTCCATGCCGGCGGCGCTCGCCGCGAGGACGCCTTCGTCGGTGTCCTCGTGGGCGAGGCACGCGCCGGGGTGCACGCCGAGCAGGCCGGCGGCGTGCAGGTAGGGGTCGGGGGCGGGTTTGGTGCGTGGCACGTCCTCGCGGCCGACGACGGTCCAGGGCAGGTCGTCGAGATGGATGACGGACAGTCCGTGGCGGACGACGTCGGCGTAGTTGGCGGAGACGACGGCGATGGCGGCGTGGTCCGCGGCCGCGCGGGCGGCGGCCGCGGCGGCGGGGATCGGCCGGATCCGGTCGGTGTGGGAGAACCAGTAGGCCCGGGCGGCCTCGACGAACGTGTCCTCGGGCAGGGCGTCCGGGTCGAGGTGGAGCCGTCGGCGCAGCTGGGGGGCGGTGAAGGCGGGGTCCGCCGCCAGCCGGGGGAGGGGGACGGTGATGCCGTGCGCGGCCAGGGAGGCCTGTACGGCTCGCAGGTTGACGTCGGCGGTGTCGGCCAGGGTGCCGTCGAAGTCGAAGGCGTAGGCGGCGTAGCTGCGCCCGGCGGCGGGTGTCCCCGTGTGGTCGCTCACGAGAAGTCCACGGGCAGTTCGGCTACGCCGTGGACGACGCGCTGGTCGTGGGCGGGGATCGTCCCGGGGTCGGTGGCCAGCCGCAGGTCGGGGAAGCGGCGCAGCATGGTGGTGAGAAGGATGCGCAGTTCGATGCGGGCGAGTTGTTCGCCGAGGCAGTGGTGGGGGCCGTGGCCGAAGCTGAGGTGCCGGTCGGCGTCCGGGCGGTGCGGGTCGAACCGGTCGGCGTCGGTGAAGCGGTCGGGATCGCGGTTGGCGGAGGGCAGGTGGAGGACGACGCGGTCGCCGGGCCGGATGTCCTGGCCGGCGATGGTCAGCGGCTCGCGGGCGACGCGCAGCAGCCCGAACTGCAGCACGGTCGCGTAGCGCAGCGTCTCCTCGATGACGCCGTCCACCAGGTCGGGCCGCTGGACCAGGGTGTCCCACAGGCGAGGCGGCCGCAGCAGCAGGAGGGCGGCCAGGCCGATCACGTTGGCCGTGGTCTCGTGGCCGGCGATGAGGATGAGCTGCCCCAGGGCGGCGATCTCGTCGTCGGTCAGCGGAGTGCCGGCCGCCTGCGCCTGGACCAGGCCGCCCAGCACGTCGTCGGTCGGGGCGGCTCGTTCGGCGTCCACCAGGTTCAGCAGGTAGGCCTTCAACTCCGCCTTGCCGGCCAGAAGTTGGTCGCGTGTGCGGTCGAGGGAGAGGAGTTCCCGGGTGAGCCGGTAGTACAGGTCGCGGTCGCTGAAGGGGACGCCGAGGAGTTCGCTGATCACCAGGGACGGGACGGGCAGGGCGACGGCCCGGATCAGGTCGGCGGGGCGGGGGCCCGCGGCCAGGGCGTCGAGGTGGTCGTCGACGACGGCCTGGATGCGGGGGGTCAGCCGGTTCATCCGGCGCGCCGTGAACTGGCGTGCCACCAGCCGGCGCAACCGGGTGTGCTCGGGCGGGTCGCTGGTGAGCAGGTCGGAGGGACGCAGGGCGGCCATCTCCGCGGCGGAGATGAGGCCGGCCCGCACGTGGGAGTTGAGGTGGGGGCGCCGGGAGCTGAGCCGGGGGTCGGCCAGGCCGGCCCGCACGTCCTGGTAGCGGGTGACGAGCCAGCCGGGCGGCCCGTCGGGGAAGGCCAGCGGCGCCACGGGAAGCTCCTCGCGCAGCCGGCGGAAATCGGCCGGCAGGTCCAGCGGACCGGACCGCTCGACGGGCAGCGCCAGCGGCGCACCGGCCGTGCCGCCGGCGGCGGCCGCGTCTGTCTCGTTCACCGTCGTTCCCCGTCTGCCGCTACCAGTTCCAGTCGCTGTCGCAGCCGGCCAGGGCCAGCAGGGCCCAGATGTCGCCGAAGACCGGAGCGTCGAACAGCAGGGGGCGGGGAGCGACCTGGTCGGGCGGGGCGGTGAACCCGCCGTCGGAGTCCTGGCAGGACAGCAGGTGTTCCACTCCGGCGCGTACGACCGGGTCCTGGTCCACCCGGCGGCCCATGGCGGACAGGGCGAGCAGCGAGTAGCAGGTGCTGGCGATGTCGCTGGGGTCTTTGGGGCGGAAACCCCAGCCGCCGTCGCTGTTCTGCGCCTCGATGAGGAATCGCTCGGATGCGGCGCGGGCCCGCGCGATCCGGTCTCCTTCGGTGGTGCGTACGGGCTCGGGCATCGAGTGCAGGGCCCACATCCCGCGCCAGATCGTGTTGGCCTCGCTCACGCTCCAGCTCCGTTCGAAGGTGCCGTCCGCGCGCTGCGCATCGAGCAGCCAGCGGGCCGCAGCCCCGAGGAGGTCGGCGTGGCCGGGGCCGTTCCAGGCCAGGGCGCCGACCGCGCCGCCGGTCATGCCGACCTCGGAGGGGTCGCCCTTCATGTAGGTGGGGAAGCCGCCGTCCTGGCCCGCGATGCCCCGGAAGTACCCGGCGGCGCGGGTCAGTGCGGCCCGGTGGCGGACGGGGTCCACGGTGGCGAGGCAGGCCGCCGCGTACGAGCTTGCGTCCACGTCGCTCTGTCCCATGTCCGCGCCGAACGCCCAACCGCCGTCCGGCATCTGCTGGGCGACGAGGTAGTCGCACATGCGGTCCAGCAGCTGCGGATCGGCGTTCGCGCGGGCCAGGGCCAGCCCGGCGGGCCCGGTGCTGAACACGTCCAGGTTCGACATGCTCGGCGCACCGCCGTCCGGGTTCACCGCGCCCAGCAGCCCGGCGACGCCTTCGTCGAGCAGCGGATGCCGGGGAGCGAAACGCTGAACGGCCAGCAGCGCGAGCAGGTGCGCGGCCGTGTAGTTCTCCCACACCGGTGCCCGGCTGGAGCCGAGGAGTTCCAGCAGCCGCTCCCGCTCCGCCTCGGTGATCTCCGCGCCCCGGCCCAGGCCGTACGCGACGAGGACCCGGGCACTGAGCATGATCATCTCGATCCAGGTGACCGTGTTGTCCTCGCCGGCAGCCGCCTTGCGGACCGGTCGGAGCATCGACGGTTCGAACGCCACCGCGCCCACGGCCGCCAGATAGGTGTCGAAGAGCAGGCGCTTGCGCGCCACGGAGAAGTGGTCGAAGCCGGCGAGCAGCTCGGCCGCGACCACGTCGGTGCCGACCGTCGTGCCGTGCAGGACCGCCTGCGCCAAGGCCGCGTCGAAGCCGGTGGACTGGGCCCGCGGCGTAGCCAGATAGGCCAGCAGGCGGTCCACTTCCCGGGTGTGGCCACCGCGTTCGCGCAGCAGGACGACCAGCAGCGCCGACTCCAGCGCCCGGCTCGCGCACGGCTGCCGAACCCCGCCGTCGGCTTCGACGAAGGCGCTCAGGTGCGCGGTGACCCGGGCCCGAGCGGTCGCGAGCCCGGCCGGCATCCCCTCGGACGCGGCTCCCGGGCGCGGTCCGGGCGCATCGGTCCTGTACGTCGTCATTGCGCCGCTCCCTGCTTCGGGGCCACCCACCGTGGCGTTGGAAGAATCGTTTTGGCCAACCGGCTGACCGCGCGCCGAAGTTACCCAGCCGCCATCCCGGATACGCAGAACCGGACGTTCGAGCCAGAAGTACGGCCGAAACCCTGCATCCCCAGGCCCTCCGATCACCCGGGCAGGCCGCACCTGCGGCGCGCAATGGCCGGAACACACCCAGGCGCCCGGCCGGCCCGCATACCCGGAAGGCGGCACCGGGTAGGGACACCGCGCCACCCCGGGCCAAGGACGCGCAGCTGCGCGAAGCGGCCCGCGCCGCGTGGCTTTCCCGACGAAAGGAGCGCCGTATGTCGTCCTCGCCTGTTTCCAGGTGTCCTGTGCTCGACCCTTCGGGGCGTGCGTTGCTCGCGGAGGCCGCGGTGCTGCGGGCGCAGGGGCCGGCCGTACTGGTCGAGCTGCCCGGGCCCGTCCACGCGTGGTCGGTCACCCGCCACAGCGTGATCGAGGCGCTGACCACCGACCCGCGCGTCTCCCGCGACTTCCGCAGGCACTGGCCGGGCCGGACCGAGGTGCCCGAAGGCTGGCCACTGGCCGCGATCGCCTTCCAGGAGAGCTTCCTCAACGCCTACGGTGAGGAGCACCGCAGGCTGCGGCGCCGGAACGCCCCGGCGTTCTCGCCCCAGCGCGTCGAGCGGATGCGCCCGAACGTCCAGGCGGCTGCGGACCGCCTCGTCGCCGCCCTCGCCGCGCTGCCGCCCGGGACGAGCGCCGATCTGCGGGAAACCGTCGCGAAACCGCTGACCATGACCGTCATCTGCGACCTGTTCGGCGTCCCCGACCACCTGCGCACCCCGCTCATCGACGCACTGGAGGCCATTCGGGACTACTCGGTCAGCCCGGAGCGCGGGCGAGTCATCCAGGCCGAACTGCTCCACCGGCTCACCGAGTTGCTGCAGTACAAGAGGGAGCACCCGGCCCCCGATCTGACCAGCGACCTGATCCTGCCGTCCGAGTCCGACCAGGAACCCATGTCCGAGCCCGAGCTGATCAGCACCCTCTTCAGCCTGATCGCCGCAGGGTACGAGGCCCCCATCGACCTCATCGCCAGCGCGGTTCATTTCCTGCTCACCCACCCCGACACCCTGGCCGGCATCCGCCAGGGAACCCTCGACTGGGACGACGTCATCGAAGAAACCCTGCGCATCGACGGCCCCGTCATGCACGTCCCGCTGCGCTACGCCGTCGAGGACATCGACCTGGGCGAGGGCGTCGTCATCAAAAAGGGCGATCCGATCATCATTGCCTTCGCCGCCGCCGGACGCGACCCGGAACTGCACCCCGAGAACCCGGACCGGTTCGACCCCGCACGGGCCGGCAAGAAGCACCTCGCCTTCGGCCACGGACCCCACTACTGCCTCGGCGCGTACCTCGCCAGGCTGGAAGCCAGAATCGCCCTGACCACCCTGTTCGCGGAGCTGCCCGACCTCGCCCTCACACACCCCGGACAACAACCGCCCCGGGTCACCTCGATGATCGTCAACGGCCCCGAAAACCTGAACATCATTCCGCGCCCGGCCACTTGAAGCCCGACTCCGTCGGGGATCCGGGAAGAACGGCCGAGGCTGAGCGCGGGAGTCGACGCGATCACGACGGCGCCGACCGATGGGCGCCGATTGGCCGGGATGATCAATGAGCTGATACTCCTTGTCATGCCTACGAAGGCAATGGGGGTATGGGCATGACGGGACTCTCCGACCCGGACGTGGTCGCGGCACTGGCGCGCGGCAGCACCGAGACGCAAGTCCGAATCCTGGAGCAGTGGCCGGACCGGATAGCCGACGAGATGGCCGACGGCTTCACCCGCCGGCACCCGGACCTGGCGGCCAAGTCCGGCTTCGCCCGCTGGCAGCTCGTGGCACTGGCCATCGGCGCGGCCGGCGCAGTGATCGGTGTGGCGCTCGTACCGCTGCTCGCGCTCGCGCTGCTCACCTTGATGGTGACGGGCTACAGCCTGCTGCACGCCGTGATCGCGCTGACCGGCCTGCTGGCGGCGGGTCGCCCCGGCGGCAGGCCCGCGGATCCACCCCTGCCGGAGGCGGAACTCCCGTCCTACACCGTGCTGGTGCCCGCCTACCGGGAGGCCGGGGTGATCGGCGGACTGGTGCGGCACCTGGCCGGGCTGGACTACCCACCCGACCGGCTCGAGGTACTGATCCTGCTGGAACAGCACGACCCGGACACCACCCGGGCGGTGCTCGCCGCCGACCCGCCCCCGTTCGTCCGCGTCGTCCAGCTCCCACCCGGCCCACCCCAGACCAAACCCCGCTCGGTGAACCTGGGCCTGATGCTGGCCCGCGGCGAACTCCTGGTGATCTTCGACGCCGAAGACCGCCCCGACCCCGCCCAACTGCGGTACGTCGCGGCCCGGTTCGCCGCACGCGACCGGCGACTGGCCTGCGTCCAGGCCCAACTGCTCTTCCACAACCCCACCGACAACTGGCTGACCAAGCAGTTCGCCATGGAGTACGCGCTGCGGTTCGGACTCTCCCTCCCCGGACTGGCACGGCTGCGGATGCCGATCCCCCTCGGCGGGACCAGCAACCACTTCCGCACCGACACCCTGCGCAAGCTCGGCGGCTGGGACGCCTGGAACGTCACCGAGGACGCCGACCTCGGCATGCGGTGCGCCGCACACGGCCACCGCACCGAAACGGTCGAAACGGTCACCTGGGAAGAGGCCCTCGACACCATCGGCCCGTTCGTACGGCAGCGCACCCGCTGGTTCAAGGGCTTCCTGCTGACCACGACGGTGCACACCCGCAACCCCCGCCACACACTGCGCCGGTTCCACGCCCCCGGCATCCTGACCCTGCTCGGCATCGTCGCCGCCGCCCCGGTCACGGCCCTGGTCCAGCCCGTCATCACCGCCCTCACCCTAATCGCCGTGCTCGGCTGGAGCTGGTCCTCGACCGGATCCGGCCTGGTGCTTCCAGCGGTGGCCGCGCAAGCCGGTTCGGCCGCCCTGTGGATCGCCATCACCTTCGCCGCCGCCAGGCGCGCCCGACTGACAGCCCCCTGGCACGCGGTGTTCGTACCGCTGTACTCACTGCTGTGGTCCATCGCCGCCTGGCGCGCGGTACACCAGCTGGCAGTCGCCCCCTTCACCTGGGAGAAGACCCCGCACGGCACCGACCACGCCGCCGGCACACCGGAGCAAGCCGTCTGCTCCCGCTGAGCGCACGCAGCCGGTCGCCGGTCACTGGCGTCCCACTGGGGGATGCCCCGGTACTGGCGGGCCATCAGCAGGACGTGGGGCCCGGAGGGTCAGTTGGTGGGCGGTTCGGCGGTGGTCGGGGCAGCCAAGTCGCTGCGGTGGCTCGGACCGGCGACAGCACTGCGCCAGAGCGCGGTGCCGCTCGGCGGTGTGCGCGGCTTCGAGAGGGTTGAAGCCGGCCTCAACGCACCAGCTATAGGCGGCGAGAGCGCGGGCGAGCTGCTGACAGGCCACGCCGTTCGGGCGGCGAGCACCTCGACGGTGTGGCCGGCGGGTGGGATGACGGCCTTGCGGTCGCGCATCGCGGTGTGCTCGCCCCGGGCGATCGGCGCGAGCCGCTCGATCATGAGCTGTGCGCGGGCGGAGAGTTCGAGGTGGAGGCGGTCCACATCGCGTGAGGCGGCACTGACCTCCTGACCGAGAACAGTCATGGGGCTATCGTCGGGACGACCGGCGTGCAGGAGGCGGAGGTCGTTGGTGCTGGGCTGCTCATGGACAGGGTGGGCGCCGGGGCCCACCCTGCGCGTCCTCGATCAGGCCGCTGCTGATCTCCATGCAGGCGCCGGTGATCGCGGCGGCGGCCCGCAGGGCGTCGGCGAGGACGTCGACGTAGGCGTCCGGCTCCATCCCGGCTGCGTCGGCGGCGGCGCGGACTGCCGCTGGCTTTAATCACGAGTTGTGACGTCAGTTGTTCACGAGCTTGGGAGGCACCCCGAACCACGGACGAGTGATGTTCATGAGTTTCGACGTCACCGGGGTTACTTGCCAGGGCAGCAGCGGGGTGCTCCTGGTGAAAGGCGCTGGTCATGCCGAAGATGTCGAAGGTCGAGCTGTACGCCGCAGACTCGCACTCGGTACTCTCCGGGGCGGAGGGCACCGTTGATGCGGATCCGAAAGCGCTTGCCCGGAGCTGCGTGATCGGTATCGACGAGCAGGTGTCCGCGCATCAATCGAAGGCGACGACGAGCCGAACTTCCTCCTCGCCGAAGCGGCCCGCCAGCGCCTTCATCACGGCGAAGACGTGCGGCCATTGGGAGGCACTGCCCAGGAGGCAGCCAGCGGTCAGGGGCTCGTAGTGGCAGCGCAGGTCTCCGGTGCTCCATTCAGTGGGGTGAGTGGAACGGTCGAGGCCGAGAGGTGGCGGGCCTACAGCGTCGAGTACTTCCGGAGGCCACTGGTCGGGTACGAGTTGCTGATGCAGGAGTGAAGACAGGGATACCGTCGACCAGGTCAACCGGCCGGTGTAGTGGTCGGGCGTGGAAGCAGGGTCGAGCCGGGTGATCTCCGCCCAGCTGACCCAGGTAGCGCCGTGGAGGTCCCCGGCCTCCACCCACGGCTCCAGTTCGGCCCGCAGACCACCCGACAGGTCAGGAGGAAGGCCGCGGTCGGCGGCGAGAGGACGGAAGCCTGCGTAGTTGCGCACTCCGAAGAGGCAGCCGAAGGCTGCGTAGTCGCTCTGGTCGTACAGCGGCCACAGGTCCGTCGCCATGACCCACGGCTCGCCGTCGTAGTAGCCGGCGTCGACGCCGGGATGGCGGAATTCGATGCCGCCGTGGATATTCGTGCTCACGGCCGCTCAGGCTAGTGCTCCTCGGGCCGACAGACACCCGGTTAACGCGATCAAGATCGCTGCTGGATGAGGACTCGGATGGCCGGCATCCCGTCCCCACGCAGCCGAGTTCAGCCGTTGCGTGACGTCATTTCTGGTGAACATCCGCAGCGTTCAAGATCGCCAACTGCTGCCCAAATCGCTGATCACTCGCTGCTACTTCACGTGAACGAAGGCGTTGCCGCCAAATCCGTGTTGCTGAAGGAGTAGTCGAAGCCCTCGTCGTCCTCGGTCGGGACGAGCACGGCCTCCGTGTCGGGCTCCAGCGAAGGGATGCCGGCGCGGGTGCAGATCGCGTCCACTGCCGCGGTCAGCTCGGCCAGCGACTCGGTCAGCCAGCCCAGGGCGGAGGCGTAGGAAGCCAGGGCGAACAGACCGACGGGGGTCGTCGGCAGCGGTTCGTCGAGCAGGTCCTCCAGCCGCTCGTTCAGCTCGCCGACCACGCCGGGCCCGGCGGACAACGGACCGAGGACCGGCGCGAGGTAGCAGCGGGTGGCCAGGGTGGCGTGCGCGGCAGTGAGGATCCCGGCGACGGCCTGGGCGGCATCGGTGAGCCGCCCGGCGAGGTCGGAGCGGCTGGGCAGGGCGGTCGTGGTCATCAGCGGGCCTATAGGGGAGTGGCGGTGGGGGGCGAAGCCGGACGAGGCGGTGCTGTACGCGGCGCCGCTCTGGCCTCGGGCTCGCACCGTTCGGGTGGAGCGGGAGCGGGCCGCCTGGACCCGGGCCCCCTGGGCGGCCCGGACGCGGGCCTCCAGCGCCGGATCGGAGCCGGGTGGCGGCGTGTTGAGTCCGGTTCGGCCCAGCCGGTTCTGGGCGGAGCGGTAGACCTCGTACTCGAACCGGTGGCCGGCGGCGACGAGGCAGACCTCGCGGGAGTGCTTGGAGGTGGGCGGCGCGTCGCGGAACTGCACCACCACGGTGGGTGGTCCGCTCGTCGCCGGTGCCGAGGACGATCTTGTGGCAGCCGTCCGGTCGGTCGCCGAGCTGGGAGGCGACGCGCTCGCCATGGACCAACTGCTGCAGGTTCAGCAGCGCCTGGTCCCGGATGGGCGCGGGGAGTTGACGCAGGTCGGCGATGGCGTCGGGGTGCGCGGCGAAGGCGAACTGGGCGCGGCTCACCGCGACCGCCCCCGATCCGGCTGCGCGACGACGGCCGTCGCGGGTGCGGAGGCGATGGGTGCGACGCTCGGCGTCGCCTGGGCGGTGCTGCGGGCGAGGGCGGCGCGAGTTCGTTCGGCCTCGGGCCGGCGGTCTTCCGGTGCGGGCGGCAACGGCCCCGGTTCCAGCCGGTGCCACTTGCAGGCGGCATCCTCGTGGGGAACGCGCCTTCGCGCAGCGTGTAGGTCTCGCGGTCGGGCTGGATCTCTTCGACGAACAGTCCGACCGGGAGTTCGGCGGCCTCCCGGTCGACGACCATGGTCCACGCGTGGGTGTCGTCGCCGTCCAGGCGAAGCCCTTGCGGATCTCGTAGCGGTCGCGGCTGCCGAAGATCCGGTCCTCCTTTTGGCGCGTCAACTCGTTTGCAGTGAAGGCCTGTTCCAGGCGCAGGGCGTCGGGCGGGCAGCCGCGGTCGATCAGCCGCTTCTGGGTGAAGGCCATGGTCGCGTGCCGGGACTGACGCAGGCGGAACGTCCTCTGCTCTCGGTGCCGGACGACAGCGAAGGCAGCGAGGTTGTCCCGCCCCGGGCGTGATCCAGGTCGCCGGGGTGTCGTGCGCCAGGACGTACGAGCGGCCTGCGCCGGCGTCGTGCCACACGAGCAGCGCGAACTCGTCGTGCAACGCCTCCGCGATCTCCGCGGACGCGTTGTCGGACGGGCGGAGACCGTCGAGTTCCAGGTCGAATCCGAACGTCTTTGCCGCGAGCCCCATCTGGTCCGGGCTGGACAGCAGCCGATGGGCGGGCGGGCGGAGTTGGTGGTGCACGCGGCGAACGGGCCGTCCGGGGAACGCAGTTGGGCGATGGCGTGGTCGAGGTGGTCGCGGTGCCATGTCGAAGGCCCGGTGAGGTCGGCTTCCGTGTCGGTGAGCTGCTGCCACGCGAGCCAGAGCCCGTGGAGCCGGGCCACGGCCTCCTGATGCTCGTACCAGCGCGAGCACCAGGGGCGGGTGGAGCTGAGCTCGCGCCCGTGGACCGGCCGGAGCACGTGGGCCACCCAGTCGCCGAGGGCGGTCAGTTCGGCGGCGTACGCCGCGCCGTCCATGGCGAGGATGAACACCGAGGTCGGACCGTCGGGTTCGTCGTCGGGGCCTGTCTCCGGCTCCTTGCCCTCGGGTTCGGCACCGAGGCGGTCGAGAAGGACACCGTGCTGGCGGACTTCGGCGATGGGGCGCGCGAGAGTACTGGCGAGGTCCTCGTCGGGGATGCGGATCGTTCGGGCTCGGGGGTGCCCGTGGTCGGGTCGGACATGACATATCCAGGTGGGTCAGGCGGATGGGGTCGGTTGGCGTCGCGGGTCTTCTGCTGCGGCTCACGGGTGGCCTCCTGTCGTGCGGGCGGGAAGAGAATCTGCGGATCCGGCGGTTTGGTACGGCCGCCAACTCGTGGTCCGCCGAGGACGGTGGCGCGGATGCCCGGTGGCCTCGGTGTCGAGGACGGGCACCGGGTGAGGGAGGTGGGGACCGGCCCGGGCTTCAACGCCGCGTTCCTGGCGCACCGGCTGGGTGTTGGCTCGAGATTGACGAGGCGGTCGCCGGCCTCGCGCGCGGGAATCCGGCCGCCGCAGGGGTGGGCGGTGTTCGGGTGCTGGTCGGGGACGGTGCCGACGCCGTATCGGGGGTGACCGGGTCGATTGGTTGACCGCCACTGCTCGAACCTGGTGACTGCTGTCCCTGTCGCCTGGGTCGGCCAGACCGTGCCCGGGTGGGGTGGTCGTCGCCCCCTCCGCCACCGGCTCACCGGGGCGTCGGACTTCACGCGGATACGTCAGCAGCGCTACCAGGCTCAGCCGGTGGCTGGCTACCCGCCCGGCGACGCCCAGGCGTCGCTCACCGAGCTCAACCCGAAGGTCATCGGGCCCTCCCGGCGGGCCCAGTTCGCCGTCGGCACCGCCCTGTTGGACGCCTGCTACCGGCGCGCCTTATGGGGACATGGCGACGTGGTGGTTCTTCGACACCTGCGGTGCCGTCCTGGGCGACGGTTGACTCCGTGCTGGGTCGGCACGAGTTCGACGTACGCCAGAGTGGACCTGGTGGCTGTGGGAGGATCTACACCGCCCGGCACACCTGGGCTCACCGTCACCACGACCGGCTCCCAAGCGGTGTGGCTCGACGACCCCGACCATCCTTGATGCCCGCCCGCATACTGACGCCGGCGCTGGAGACCGAACCCGAACCGGTGGCCGGCCGCAGCACCGCGCTGGCCGCCAACCCCGCGATCACCGGCTTGCAGGCCCCGCAACAGCACTGAAGCCGGTTATCGGAACGTCCCGGTAGCCGGCTTCACTGTGGATCAGTGGCGATCGATCCATCACATGACCAGGGCGAAACAGTCGTTTCCTGCTCCAGTGGAGGCGCTCTTGACCTCGTGTTCCACGGCCTGCCGCGCGAGCCGGCGGACCCGGCCGGGCTGCGTATCCGACGCTGTCCTTGTGCACGCGGGATAATCCGTTCTTGCCTCGAACCAGTGGCTGGCCCGGTAGCCCGAGGTGCGGGACGAACGCGCCCTTTGTCTCCGGCGTCCGCGAGGCGCGTTCGCTGGCAGGGACGGGGGGCGCCCTCTACTGAAGATGGCCTGGATTCCGTGCCCAACGCCGCCTGGCGGACCACGGGCGCCGGCACCTACCGGACGCGACGGGGTAGACGGTCGAGAGGAGACGCTTCGGCCGCTATGTCTGGTCATCGCCATGGGGGCCACGGGCGAGCGGAACTCAACGGGGAAACAACGGAGTTGACTCCCCATATGTGAACCAGGAGATCTCTGGCCGCCCTCGCCGCGTGTCAGCCGCTGCGGCGACGACGTCCTGGGCGCACGGAGAGCCCCCCGCGAAGCCCAGGAGGAGGCGGACCGAAAGAGGCTGCTCCCCGTGCACACGGGCGTCGCGCCGCCGTGGGAGCATTCATCCACACGCCACCGCCCTTGCCACACCTTCACGGCACCGTTGATCTCTGAGCGCGGCGGCATCGGCACCACCGCGCTTGAACACTGTCAGCCGAGAGTTGGCCCACACAGCCGCAACCCCAGAAGGAGAAGAAAGTTACTTATGCCTGAATCACAGGAAGTGTGTCATTTTCGGGTCGACGGCATGTGACACCGCAGGTCAACGAGCCTGCTCCCCGCCCGCGCGGGGATGGTCCCGGGTCGCGGAGTGGCGGGAGCTCCACAAGGAACTGCTCCCCGCCCGCGCGGGGATGGTCCCAAACAAGCGGAGTGGTATATGTGCCTTGCGCTCTGCTCCCCGCCCGCGCGGGGATGGTCCCGAGGTGCACACGATGCTGGCCGCCGGCACCATCTGCTCCCCGCCCGCGCGGGGATGGTCCCAAACCCATGCAGGGCCTTCCGGCTGAGGAAGCCTGCTCCCCGCCCGCGCGGGGATGGTCCCCCGGCACCGGGGACGGGCAGTTCACCCGGGACCTGCTCCCCGCCCGCGCGGGGATGGTCCCCAGGGCACCCTGAGCGGCGCTTTGGAGTCCTGCTGCTCCCCGCCCGCGCGGGGATGGTCCCCAGGGCACCCTGAGCGGCGCTTTGGAGTCCTGCTGCTCCCCGCCCGCGCGGGGATGGTCCCCCGGATCCCACTGGCTGAGCCCCATTCACTGTCTGCTCCCCGCCCGCGCGGGGATGGTCCCTTCCCGGCCAGCCTCCAGGCCGCGCGCTCCGACTGCTCCTCGCCCGCGCGGGGATGGTCCCGCCGATGAAACCGACCGCCAGCGGTTCCGCAACTGCTCCCCGCCCGCGCGGGGATGGTCCCACCCGCCCTGGGCAGACCCGTTGACCGGCTCCCTGCTCCCCGCCCGCGCGGGGATGGTCCCGCTTCGGCGGGGGGACTGCTCCCGCCGTCGCGCTGCTCCCCGCCCGCGCGGGGATGGTCCCGCTGCTCTCGCCCTCGCCCGTGGCCTTGCGCACTGCTCCCCGCCCGCGCGGGGATGGTCCCCGGTCGGCGTGGAAGCCGGAGCCGTTGTGTTTCTGCCCCCGCCCGCGCGAGGATGGTTCCCTCTTTGGACCGGGCCCGGATCGCGGAGAACATCTGCTCCCCGCCCGCGCGGGGATGGTCCCGCGACCAACTACGGCAAGCTCGCCTGGCGCTACTGCTCCCCGCCCGCGCGGGGATGGTCCCAACCTCGGGCTGGCGCAGGCCGCGTTCCAACACTGCTCCCCGCCCGCGCGGGGATGGTCCCCAGGCCACCGCGTCAACGCAGTGGCTGAGCGTCTGCTCCCCGCCCGCGCGGGGATGGTCCCCACATCCTGTCGGTGGGCCAGATTTACATGGACTGCTCCCCGCCCGCGCGGGGATGGTCCCGAGCGCACCTACAACACCGACATCGGCGCCATCTGCTCCCCGCCCGCGCGGGGATGGTCCCGGCGTCCTCACCCTGCCCGGGGACTGCGACGGCTGCTCCCCGCCCGCGCGGGGATGGTCCCACCGCCGCGCTCGGCCTGTTCGGAACGAAGAACTGCTCCCCGCCCGCGCGGGGATGGTCTGTGGTGCT
The DNA here is from genome assembly GCF_042734215.1 of Kitasatospora sp. NPDC059673. Taxonomy (NCBI): domain Bacteria; kingdom Bacillati; phylum Actinomycetota; class Actinomycetes; order Kitasatosporales; family Streptomycetaceae; genus Kitasatospora; species Kitasatospora sp. NPDC059673. The sequence goes on from NZ_JBHWEN010000010.1 coordinate 25,502, forward strand.
GTTCCTGCGGGAGCACGGGAAGCCTGCTCCCCGTCCGCAGGGGTGCTCTCTCCCCGGGCATGCGGCAGTTGTGCTGGCGGCTGCTTCCCTCTTGTGCGGTTCTTCGGTGTTGGTCGGCGGAGGGGTACTGGGCTGTTGCGCTCTCTATGATCTGCCATCAAGTCGGGGACTTTTCAGGTGGTTTGGGATGAGAGGGGACAGTGCTTGTGGGCGGCGGTCTGCGTGCACGGTTGTCGGCTGAGGCTCGGAGTGTGTGGGCGAAGCATGATGTGCGCAGCGAGGGGTGGCTGCCGTTGTGGTGTCACATGCAGGACAGTGCTGCTGTGGCGGGGCTGCTGTGGGACCACTGGGTGTCGGCCAGGGTCTGGGCCTTGGTTGGTGGGGCTCTGCCCGGTGGGGAGGGGGACGGGCGGCGGTTGGCGGTGTGGTTGGCGGGGGTCCACGACATCGGGAAGGCGACGCCGGCGTTCGCTTGTCAGGTGGACGGGCTGGCGGATCGGATGCGGGCGGCCGGATTGGAGATGCCGTACCGGGCCGGATTCGGGGTGGACCGGCGGCTGGCGCCGCATGGTCTCGCGGGTCAGGTGCTGTTGCAGGAGTGGCTGGAGCGGCGGGGCTGGCCGGGGAGGGTGACGGGGCAGTTCGCGGTGGCGGTGGGCGGGCATCACGGCGTGCCGCCGGAGCATCCGTCGCTCAGGGATTTGGACGGACGGTGGGATCTGCTGCGCACGCCGGGCGGGAGCGGGAGCGGGAGCGTGTGGCGGCGTGTGCAGGAGGAGTTGCTGGATGCGTGTGCCGCCGAGTTCGGGGTGGAGGAGCGGCTGGCGGGATGGCAGCGGGTGAGGTTGCCGCAGCCGGTGCAGGTGGTGCTGTCCGGTCTGGTGATCATGGCGGACTGGATTGCCAGCAATCCGGACCTGTTTCCGTATTTTCCGGTGGCGTCGGGGTTCGACGGCGGCCGGCGGGTGGCTGCGGCGTGGTGGGACCTGGATCTGCCGGGGCCGTGGCGACCGAAGGTTCCGCAGAGCAGCACGGAGGAGTTGTTCGCGGCGCGGTTCGACCTTCCGTCGGGGTCGGTGGTGCGGCCGGTGCAGGTGGCGGCGGTGGAGAGCGCCCGGGCGATGCCGGAGCCGGGGCTGTTGATCGTCGAGGCGCCGATGGGGGAGGGCAAGACGGAGGCGGCGCTGGCGGCGGCGGAGGTGCTGGCGGCGCGGGCCGGTGCGGGTGGGGTGTTCTTCGCGCTGCCGACGATGGCGACGAGCAACGCGATGTTCCCGAGGCTGCTCAGATGGTTGGACCGGCTGCCGGCCGAGGGAGGGGATCGCCTGTCGGTGCTGCTGGCGCATTCGAAGGCCGCGTTGAACAAGGACGCCGCCGATCTCCGGGCCGGATCGCGGCAGCGGCTCGCGTCGGTGGATGCCGACGGTACGGAGCGGGCACCAGGGTTCGGCGCGGAGACGGCGGCACCGGCGGAACTGGTGGCGCACCACTGGCTCGCCGGCCGAAAGAAGGGGATGCTGTCGTCGTTCGTGGTCGGGACGATCGACCAGTTGCTGTTCGCCGGCCTGAAGGCCCGTCACCTGGTGCTGCGTCACCTGGCGGTCGCCGGGAAGGTCGTGGTGATCGACGAAGCCCACGCGTACGACACGTACATGAACACGTATTTGGACCGGGTACTGGGCTGGCTGGGAGCCTACGGGGTTCCGGTGGTGGTGCTGTCGGCGACACTGCCGGCTGCGCGGCGCCGGGAGCTGGCACAGGCGTATGCGGGTGTGGCCGGGGACGACGAGCGGTTCGCGCGGGTGGAGCAGGCGCGGGAGTATCCGCTGCTGACGGCGGTGAGCCGGGGGACAGTGCCGGTGCTGGAGCGGCCGGCGGTGTCCGGTCGTGGGCACAAGGTGCGGCTGGAACGGCTCGACGACGGCCTGGACGCGCTGGGGGAGCGGCTGGAGACGGAGGTCGCCGACGGCGGGTGCGTGCTGGTGGTCCGCAACACCGTGGACCGGGTGCTGGAGACGGCGAAGGCGTTGCGGGAGCGGTTCGGGGACGGGGCGGTGACCGTCGCGCACGCCAGGTTCATCGACGTCGACCGGGCCGAGAACGACCGTGACCTGCTGGAGCGGTTCGGCCGGGACGCCGCCGCGCGGCCCGGGCGGCACATCGTGGTGGCCAGTCAGGTGGCGGAGCAGTCGCTGGACGTGGACTTCGATTTGCTGGTGAGCGACGCGGCGCCGGTGGACCTGCTGCTGCAGCGGATGGGCCGCCTGCACCGGCATGCGCGGCCGGATCGGCCCGCGGCGCTGCGGGAAGCGAAGTGCCTGATCACGGGCGTGGACTGGTCGGTTGCGGTGCCGAAGCCGGTGCGCGGGTCCGAGGCGGTGTACGGCCGGCACGCGCTGCTGCGCTCGCTCGCGGTGCTGCTCCCGTTCCTCGACGGGGGGCGGCCGGTGGATCTGCCGGGGGACATCAGCGTCCTGGTGCAACAGGTGTACGGGGGCGGCCAGTTGGGGCCGGCGGACTGGGCGCCGGCGCTGGAGGAAGCGCGGCTGGTCCACGAGAAGCTCCAGGCCGAGAAGACCGCCAGGGCGGAGCAGTTCTGCATCGGGGAAGCGGGGAAGGACGGGCGGCCGCTGATCGGCTGGCTGGCCGGCAGTGTGGGGGACGCGGACGACACGCGGGCCGGGCGGGCGCAGGTGCGCGACAGCGAGGAGAGCGTCGAGGTGCTCGTGGTGGAGGAGTTGGAGGACGGTTCGCTGGCGACAGTGCACTGGGCGGGGGAGGGGCGCGGCGGGCTGCCGTTGCCGACCGGGGCGGTGCCGTCGCCGAGGGCGGCGAAGGCGGCGGCGGCCTGCGGGCTGCGGCTTCCGGCACGGCTGGCCAAGCCGTACATCGTTGACCGGGTAATCGCTGAACTTGAGCAGTTCTGTGTCGAAAGTTGGCAGAGTAAAGAAAGCCCTTGGCTGGCAGGGCAGTTGATTCTTCCGATCAGGCCCGGCTGTCACATCTCTCTGGCAGGGTTCCGACTCATGTACACCCGTGAGAACGGACTCGAGGTGTCGAGCGCCGATGCATGACCGCCTCCAACCACCGGTCGAACAAGGGATGTTCGACCTGACGGAGCAGCCGTGGATTCCCGTACTGCTGACCGACGGCCGCGAGAGCGAGCTGTCGCTGCGGGAGGCGTTCGCGCAGGCGGGCCGGATCAGACGCTTGGCCGGTGATCTCCCCACCCAGGACTTCGCGCTCACCCGCCTGCTCCTGGCGATCCTCCACGACGCTCTGGACGGCCCGGGCGACAGCGACGACTGGGCCGAACTGTGGGAGGACCCGGACGCCCTGGCCCCGGCCCTGCCCTACCTGGAGGAGCACCGGGACCGCTTCGACCTGCTGCACCCGCACACGCCGTTCTTCCAGTGCGCCGGGCTGCGGACGGGCAAGGACGAGATCTTCCCGCTGAACCGGATCGTGGCGGACGTGCCCAACGGCAACGCGTTCTTCACCACCCGCTTCCCGGGCGCCGAGCGGATCACGTTCGCCGAAGCGGCCCGCTGGGTGGTGCACGCCCACGCCTACGACACCTCGGGCATCAAGACCGGGGTGGAGGGCGACCCGCGGGCCAAGGCCGGCAAGGCCTACCCGCAGGGGCCGGCGTGGGCGGGCAATCTCGGCGGCGTGCTCGCCGAGGGCGACACCCTGCGCGAGACGCTGCTGCTGAACCTGATCGCCGCCGACCAGTGGAAGACGAAACGGCCGGACCTGCCCGCCTGGCGGCGCCCGCCCATCGGCCCCGGCGCGGCCGACGACCTGGCCTCGCGCCCCGCCGGTCCCCGCGACCTCTACACCTGGCAGTCCCGCCGCATCCGCCTGCACGCCGACGCCGAGGGCGTGAACGGCGTCGTCCTCACCTACGGCGACCCCCTCGCCCCGCGGAACATGTTCGACGCCGAGCCCATGACCGGCTGGCGGCGCAGCCTCGCGCAGGAGAAGAAGCTCGGCCGGTCGCCGGTGTACCTGCCCAGGGAGATGGATCCGGCGCGGGCCGCGTGGCGCGGTATCGGGTCGCTGATCGCCGCCTCCGCTCCCGACCGGGGCCCGGCGGGCGAGCCCGTGCCGGAGCTGCGGCCGGGCCTGGTCCACTGGCTGGCCCGGCTGGAGACGGAGCGGATCCTGCCCCGGGGCCGGCTGATGCGGCTGCGGACGTTCGGCGCCGTCTACGGCACGCAGCAGTCCGTCGTCGACGAGATCACCACCGACACCGTGGCATTCGCGCTGGTCGTGCTCAGCGAGCGGGACCCGAGCCTGGGCCGGGCCGCGCAGGACGCGGTCACCGACGCGGACCTGGCCGTACGCGCCCTGGGAGACCTGGCGTCGGACCTCGCGCGGGCCGTGGGCAGCGAGTCCGACGCCCCACGGGCGAGCGCGCGGGACGCCGGCTTCAGCGCCCTCGACGGCCCCTACCGGCTGTGGCTGGCCGGCATCCGCGACGGCGACGACCCGGCCGAGCTGCGGGCCCACTGGCAGCGCCAGGCGCGGCAGACGGTCGCACGCCTGGGCGACGAGCTCGTCGCCCAGGCCGGAGAAGTCGCCTGGCAGGGCCGGGTCGTGACGGGCAACAAGGGCGAGACCTGGCTGAACACCTCGTCCGCCGACCTGTGGTTCCGCGCCCGGCTCCGGCGCGCCCTGCCGCTCGCCGTGCCGGACACCACCGCAGAGGGAACCGGCCCGGGTCTCATCCCGCCGCAAGCCGACGCCGGCCAAGCCGACGCGGAAGCAGCGGAAGCCGCAGACTTCGACACCGCACCCGACCCTGAAAGGGCGACCGCATGACCACCGACCCACCGGCCCCCGCGCACCACCGCCGCCGGGCCCTCGGCCCGGTCGGCACCCTCACCGGAAGCGAGATCGGCCGCCTGCAGAAGGGCTACCTGGACGACCGCCCCGCCGCAGTCGCCGCCCTCGCCCGCCTGCGCCGCGCAGCGGGCAAGGACGTCGCCACCGTCCCCGACCTGTGGGGCCTGCTCGACACCGAGCCCCTGTACGGCGACCCAATGCTGCGTCAGGACGCCGCGCACACCGCCCTGTACACGGCCGCGACCCTGTACGCCGTGCACCAGCAGTCCCGGCGGCCCGCCCGGATGCACAAGGCCGGCGGCGACGAACTCGGCACCGCCGTACGCAGGCTCATGCCCGGCAACGACATCGACGAGCCGACCCGCAAACGCTTCGTGCGCGCCGGAACCGCACCCACGATCGCCGTCCTGGCCACCCGCCTGCGCGAGATCGTCCTGCTGCTGCGCCGCGAGGAGCTGTCCCTGGACTACGCCCTGCTCGCCGACCAGCTCTACCAGTGGCAGCAGCCCCCGTGGGGCCCGGACGGCGTCCGGCGCTCCTGGGGCCGCTCCCTCCACGCCCACCGCACCACACCGTCCAACCCGGCGGGCGACGACGCCCCCACCGACACGCAGAAGGACAGCGCCCAGTGACGAGCCGCATCATCCTCGACGTGCACGCCCTGCAGAGCGTCCCGCCGAGCAACCTGAACCGCGACGACACCGGTGCGCCCAAGACCGCCGTGTACGGCGGCGCCACCCGGGCCCGGGTCTCCAGTCAGGCCTGGAAGCGCGCCACCCGCCGCTACTTCGACACCATCCTCGACCCGAGCGAGCTCGGGGTGCGCACCAAGCGGGTGGCGGAACTCCTCGCCGAGCGCATCACCGCCCTGACCCCGGACATCGGCGAGGCCCAGGCGCTGGCGCTCGCGGCGGAGGTGCTGCAGACCGCGACCGGCTCCAAGATCGAGCCGCCCAAGCGCAAGGTCGAGCAGGCGAAGAAGAACGGCGACGCCGAGCCCGCGCCCGAGTCGTCGTACCTGATGTTCCTGAGCTCCCGTCAGCTCGACAACCTGGCCGCCCTCGCGGTGGAGGGCGCCGGCGACCTCAAGGCCTTCCTGAAGGACAAGGACAACAAGGCCCGCGCCAAGAAGATCGCCGACGGCCGGCACTCCGTAGACATCGCCCTGTTCGGCCGGATGGTCGCCGACTCCACCGACATCAACGTCGACGCCGCCGCCCAGGTCGCCCACGCCCTCAGCGTGCACCGCGCCGAGACCGAGTCCGACTACTTCACCGCCGTTGACGACCGCAACAGCGACGCCGAACCCGGCGCCGGCATGATCGGCACCGTCGACTTCAACTCCGCCACCCTCTACCGGTACGCGGCGCTCGACGTCGATCTGCTGGAGCGCAACCTCGGCCAGGGCCTCGACGAGAACGAAGCCCCCGCCACCCCGGTACGCCGCGCCGTCGAAGCATTCCTGGAGGCCTTCGTCTCCTCCCTGCCCACCGGCAAGATCAACACCTTCGGCAACCACACCCTCCCCGACGCCGTCATCGTCACCCTGCGCACCGCCCGGCCGATCAGCTTCGTCTCCGCCTTCGAAAAGCCCATCGCCCCCGACGCCGACGGCGGCCACCTGGAGCCCGCGTGCGCCCGCCTCGCCGACTGGGTCCCCGAGATCGAACGGGTCTACGGCGACGACAACGCCCAGACCTGGGTGCTGCGCGTGGGCCCCTCCACCGCCAAGCTCACCTCCCTCGGCGCCGAGGCCCCCCGCCTCACCGGCCTGGTCTCCACCGTCGGCGCCGCCGTGGCCGAACGCCTGGAGCGGCGCGGATGAGCGTGCTCGCTCTGCAACTGGCCGGCCCCCTGCAGTCGTGGGGGGCCTCCTCGCGCTTCGCCAGGCGCACCACCGAGAACGCCCCCACCAAGAGCGGCGTGATCGGCATGCTCGCCGCCGCGGCCGGCATCGAACGCGGCGACGACGCCCGGCTCGCCGAACTCGCCGCCCTGCGCTTCGGCGTGCGCGTCGACCAGCCCGGCACCCGCCTGCGCGACTACCAGAGCGCCCAGCACTTCGACACCGACGAGTCGATGCCGCTCTCCGAGCGCTTCTATCTCGCCGACGCCGTGTTCGTCGCCGCCGTCGAAGGCCCGGCCCCACTCATCGCCCGCCTTTCCGAGGCTGTGCGGGCCCCCGCGTTCCTGCCCTACCTCGGGCGCCGCTCCTGCCCGCCGGCCCGGCCCCTGGAACTGCGTGACGGCCTGTCGGTCCACGACGACGGCGACCTCGACACCGTCCTGGCCCGCCTGCCCTGGCAGGCCTCCGACTGGTACCAGCGCCGGCAGCGGCAGCAGCCCACCGTCGAGCTGGCCGTCCTCGTCGAGACCCCGCCGAGCGACGACGCGCCCGTCCGGGGCGACACCCTGCGCGACCAGCCGCTCAGCTTCGACCCCCGCCACCGCCGCCACGGCCTTCGCACCGTCCGAACCGGCACCGTCACCGTGCCCAACCCGCACGGCCGGCCGCGCACCCCCGTCCCCGTCCCTGCCCACGACCCGACCGCAGCCCTGGAAATCGCCTGATGTACCTCACCCGCTTCCGCTTCAACACCGCGCGGCAGGGCGCCCGGCGACTGCTGTCCTCGCCGCAGAACATGCACGCCGCGGTCATGTCCGCCTTCCCCGAACTCCTGCCCACCGCGCCGGGCACACGCGTCCTGTGGCGAACCGACCACAACGCCACCGCCGAAGTGCAGCTGTACGTCGTCAGCCCGTCCCGGCCCGACCTCACCCACCTCGTCGAACAGGCCGGCTGGCCCGCCGCGGCCGCCACCGGAACAGCCGGCTGGCAGACCTACGCCTACACCCCGTTCCTGGAACGCCTCGACAAGGGCACCTGCTGGAACTTCCGCCTGACCGCCAACCCCGTCCACCACGCCCGCACGAAGGACGGCGCCCCGACCAAACGCACCGCGCACGTCACCGCCCGCCACCAGATGCAGTGGCTGCTCCAGCGTCAGGAAGCGGGTGGCTTCCGCATCGCCGCCAAACCGGAGGAGCGCCGGCACACCGAACACGGCGACGAACACCAACTCGCCGTGCACGGCCAACGCAACGTGACCTTCTCCAAACGCGGCGCCGGCGGCAGGGTCACCCTCACCGCCGTCACCTTCGACGGCCGCCTGGAAGTCACCGACCCCGACGCCCTCCGCCGGGTGCTGACCGGCGGCCTGGGCAAGGCCAAGGCCTACGGCTGCGGCCTGATGACCCTCGCCCCGATCGGCTGATCCGATGAGCACCGTCAGCCGCCGGCCCGTCAGCAGCCCGCGGGAACTGGCCCGCGCCGCCGATCGGGTCTCCTTCCTCTATCTCGAACGCTGCACCGTCCACCGCGACTCCAACGCCCTCACCGTCGAAAGCGCCGAAGGCACCACCCACATCCCCTCGGCGACCATCGGCACCCTCCTGCTCGGCCCCGGCACCCGCATCACCCACCAGGCAATGAGCGTCCTCGGCGAAACCGGCGCCGCCGTGGTCTGGGTCGGCGAGCACGGCGTGCGCTACTACGCGGCGGGCCGAGCACTGTCCCGCTCATCGGCCCTCGCCGAAGCCCAGGCCTCACACTGGGCGAACCGGCGCACCCGCCTGGACGTGGCCAGAGCCATGTACCGGCTCCGCTTCCCGGACGAAGACCCGGCCGGTCTCACCCGGAAGGAACTGCTCGGCCGCGAGGGCACCCGGATGAAGGAGTGCTACCGCGCCCACGCCACCCGAACGGGCATCCGGTGGAGGGGCCGCAACTACATCCCCGGTGACTTCACCTCAGGAGACGCGGTCAACCAGGCCATCACCGCAGCCGCACAAGCCATGTACGGCGTCTCGCACGCCGTCGTCACCGCCCTCGGATGCTCACCCGCCCTCGGATTCGTGCACTCCGGCCACGAACTGTCGTTCGTGCTGGACATCGCCGACCTCTACAAGACCGAGGTCGGAATCCCCGTCGCCTTCGACGTCGCCGCCGAATCGGACGAGGACGTCGGCGCGCGCACCCGCCGAGCACTGCGGGACCGCATCCACGAACTGCGGCTCCAGGAACGGATCGTCGCCGACATCCACCGACTCCTCCGCACCGGAACGGCGGCCGGGGACAAGGACACCGTTACCCTCCAGTCCGACCACGGGCAACAGGTCGCATCGGGCGTCAACTACTCGGAGGGCAACTGGTGACCGTCATCGTCCTCACCAACTGCCCCATCGGCCTGCGCGGATTCCTCACCCGATGGCTCCTCGAGATCTCCGCAGGAGTGTTCATCGGATCCCCGTCGGCACGCGTTAGAGACGCCCTCTGGGACGAGGTCCGCCAGTACGCGGGACAAGGACGAGCCCTCCTGATCCACACCTCCAACACCGAACAGGGCTTCACCTTCCGCACCCACGAACACTCCTGGACCCCCGTGGACCACGAAGGCCTCACCCTCCTCCAACGCCCGAACAACACCCCCACCGCCACCCCGGGGCCGGCCAGGACGGGCTGGAGCAAAGCCTCCCAACGGCGCCGCTTCGGCAACCGATGAGAGCTGGCAAATATGTCCTTTATGCCGGAGTCGATGAAAGCGGGTAACTCCCGCGCCAACGGCGTGTAACGCCCCAGGTCAACGAGCCTGCTCCCCGCCCACGCGGGGATGGTCCCCACCCGCCATGGACACCACCGCACAGCCCGAGCTGCTCCCCGCCCACGCGGGGATGGTCCCTGCGGCGGGCCGTATCCTCCGGATGCCGTCACCTGCTCCCCGCGCGGGCGGGGATGGTCCCACCGCAGAGGGCAGGTCGCCGACCGCCGTGAACTGCTCCCCGCCCGCGCGGGGATGGTCCCCTGGTGAGGCCCAGGAACTTGCAGAGGTAGTAGCTGCGCCCCGCCCGCGCGGGGATGGTCCCGTCGTCTCCACCGTAGCGATCGCGCAGGGCACCTGCCCCCCGCCCGCGCGGGGATGGTCCCTCGGCGACATCGCACAGCCGATGGACGACGCCTGCTTCCCTGCGCCCGCAGGGTGGCTCTTGGTGAGGTCCTGTCAGCTGCGGGTGCTGGAAGGCTTCCAGCTGCGTGGCGGGGGCGGAGCAACTTGGCCAGAGACAGGCCATGGAAAGCCAGATGTGGCGTCCGACCGCCACTTGCCGTGGCAGCATCATGTTTCCTTGGGCGTCCAGCAACCTGTGGGCGGCATTGCCTGGATCCCTTTCGCCGAGGCAGTCCTGACCGACGACGGGCTGACCGTACCGGCCGTACAAGAACTCCGCGCAGCCCGTGCGAAGGCTTCCACCCGCAAGAGCCCCGCCCCTGTCCAGCCGGAACCAGCGCAAGAAGAGAACGCTCCGCGCGAGTTGGCGGGTGACGATCTCGTCGTCGCACTTCGCGAAGCCCTGCACCTGCATGCCCGATGGGGCACCCGGCCGATCTGGAATCGTCTGATGCAGACCGTCGGAACAGACCTCTCCGATCGCAGCGAGGAAGAGCTTCGCACCGTTCTCGCGGCCGTGGACCAGGTCTTCCACCATGACGATCCGGTCCTGTCCGCCCTCATCAAAACGGACACCGGCGAGCCGCTGTCCTGCCTGCAGCAGGTTCTGGAGGACCTCGGAATCGGCCGGCCCTCGTCGAAGGCCCAGCTGAAGCGGTGGTGCCAGCGGGAGGCCGATCGCGCGTTCGCCATGTACGGAGTTCCGGCGCGCATCATGCCGCCCGCACTACCGCTGGACGCGGCGATTCCTGAAGTCACGGCCTTTCTCGACGCGCCGCTCTTCTCGCGACGGCGACGACCGTTCACACGAACGCGCGCTGCCGGGACAACGCCCCACACTGACCGCACCGCATCCGACCGTTCCCGACTGGAGGAACTGGTGGCGGAGGGCCGGGCCTTGGTACGGGCCGCAGCTGGCAAAGCAGCAAGGAAGAGGCTGACCAGCGAAGTCCGCACCGCCCGCCGCTACCTCGAAGGCGTCCGGCAGACGAAGCTCGACAAGCGCGGCAGCCAACTACCGCGGCGCTTGAGGCGCTTGATCGCAGACCTTGAAGCCATCATCAAAACCGAGCGAGGCAATCAGGCACCGAGCTCGAAGCCCGCGCAGTCGGCCAAAAAGCCAACCACAACCGCACCCCCAGCCCGAACCACCACGTCCCCTGCCGCCGCTTCACTTCAGCCCGACCGCCTGCAGGATCAACTGACCGCTGTTGCACGGAAGGGCGGCACAGTCGGCTGGCTGCTCCTGGAAGGCACTGCGAGGAACACGAGCGACACGGAACGCCGTCGTCTGCTGGTGGCTGTCGAACGGCAGGCCGGCCAAGCAGACTCCCCACTGCTGTCGGCCCTCGTCACGGCCGCCGGAGGCCCGCCGCCCAACTTCCGGGGAATCCTGGAAGATCTCGGGTTCGCCGTTCCGACATCCGACGAGGTCCTGCTGAGAATCTGGCAGCGGGAACAGGAACGTGCCCACTCCGCCTGTGCGACACCACCAAGGGCCGTTCCAGCCCGGCTGGTCCCACGCGCCTCCGCCACCAGACCCGTACCACCCATAACACCCGGTGCGAAGACGTGGCACGGTGCCACAAGTCGTTGCCCACGCGGAGATGATCCCTCGGACGAGTCCATCGCGAAAGCGCTTGGCACCCGCTCCCCGTGTACGCGATGATGCTCCCCGCGTACACGGGGATGGTCCCCAGGCTTGATTGAACCAGGCTATTCCATTGCCAAGATCGCGCTTAGGCGACGCTTAGCATCCCGATTCAAGCTGTATACCCCGCACTCGGAGATGCCCATTGCTTTCGCGGCCTTTCGCCCATCATAGCCGAGTACATGAATCAGGATAATTGCCTGATATTGCCGCTTCGGCAGCTGTTTGATTGCGTCAAATAGGCCTGACGGGCTCTCCAGTGTGTCGAATCTGCCGCGGGCCTCCTGCATTGCCCGGTCTAGCATCTTCGACCTGTGCCGTTCGACCAGGGCTGTATCTACGGTAGTGGCCAGAACTTTCCAACAAAAATGCTTCAAGCTCTCCTGCTGTACGGCGATGCCCCAGTGCGCGGCCAGGTCTGCGAACACGTCATCGACCAGCTCTTCCGCTGCGTCCGCGTCACCCAACTTCAGGAAGGCGTACTCCCAGTACGCCTGTCCATGCGTCCGCATCAGCTTAATCAGCTCCCTCGGGAGTCGCAGACTCGTCTCGGCGGGTACGTCGGCAGGGCCTTCAATTGGAACCTGTCGCCCCTCCATGTCGAACTGATTGGCGACGCCCTCTTGTACTTCATCCACTTGAACGATCACATCCACGGTCGCAATATCTCCTTGCCTGATGTTCACTTGATTCTCGAAACGTCGACAATCAAGCACCCTCATGTCAAGCAAACTCGGCAACATTGCAGAACCTGCAGGCTCGGCTGTCGGTGTCAGATATTGTGCATAGATTGATCAGTAAAGTTTCTAGAGTGATCCTGTCAGAGCCTTTATTTGTCCATCCCGGGGCGAGTTAATAGAAACTTGAACAATGCGCTAGTGGTGATGCACTCGCGCTCCTTGCCTCCGGTCTGGAAATCCCATTGATTCCAAGTGGCTGGCGCCGCCGCAGCGTCATGGGATGATTTGCTGAAGGTTCTGCTGCAGGCTCGGTGCTCCCCGTGTCTGCGGGGATGGTCCCATTGCCGAACCGGCAGGCCTGATGCTCCCCGCACGTGCGGGGACGGTCCCCACTTGATCTCGTTGAAGGGCCGGCGGACGTTCTGCTCCCTGCATGCGCGGGGATGGTCCCTCGATGTGCCCAGCCATCTTGAGGAACAGCTCCTGCTCCCCGCCCGCGCGGGGATGGTCCCTCCGAGGGTCACGACAGGTGGCCCTGGTCTGTTTCCGGTGCTGCCACCGGTTGGGGCGGTGCGGTCTTGTGTCCGGCCCTGGGTGCGCGTCACGGTGGCGGTTTCTTTGCGTGAGAGGGGATTGACTATGGGTGAGGAGGGCAAGGGTGGGGTGCAGGACGGTGAGGGTGGGGCGCACGCGAAGCCGGGTGGTCCGGCGATCGGGCCGAAGCCGAGTCCGGATGGTCAGGGTCCGGAGCCGGCCCCCAAACACAAGAAGTGAGCGGCGACGTGGCGGCGGGTGGCCGGGTGGCGCTGGCCGATCGGCTCGCGGGTGCGGGTGTGCTGGACGCCGGGTGGCGGGGGGCGTTCGAGGCTGTCTCGCGGAATCTGTTTCTGCTGTCGGTGTATTGGGAGTTCGTCGACGGTGGTGCGGTGCGGCGTGATCGGGGCGCCGATCCGGAGGAGTGGTTGACCGGTGCTTACCGGGACACGGCGGCGATCACGCAGTGGGACGACGGCGACGAGGCCGGTGGGCGGCGGGACTTCACGTCGAGTCTGAGCATGCCGACGATGGTGGCTCGGATGCTCGGTGACCTCGGTGTGGAGGACGGGAACCGGGTGCGGGAGGTGGGGACCGGGCCGGGCTTCAACGCCGCGTTCCTGGCCCACCGCCTCGGCGCCGACAGGGTGGTGAGTGTCGAGATCGACGAGGCGGTCGCCGGTCTTGCGCGCGGGAACCTGGCCGCTGCGGGGCTGGATGAGGTGGAGGTGGTGGTCGGGGACGGCGCCGACCCCGCGGTCGGAGCAGACGGGCGGACCGATCAGCTGATCGCCACCTGCTTGAGCCTGGTCACCGACCTCCCGGTCGCCTGGGTCGGCCAGACCGTGCCGGGCGGAGTGATCGTCGTCCCCACCGCCACGTTGTTCGGCGGCGGTGCCACCGCTCGCCTCCGGGTCGCCGACGACGGGCAGAGCGCCGGCGGGCGGTTCACCGGGGCGTCGGACTTCATGCGGATGCGTCAGCAGTGCTACCAGGCCCCGCCGGTGGACGCCTACCTGCCCGGTGACTGGCCCGGCGACGCCCGGGCGTCGGTGACCGACCTGGACCCGGAGACCATCGGCGACTCCTGGCTCGCGCAGTTCGCCGTCGGCACCGCCCTGTCAGACATCTACTACCGGCGCGCGCCGTGCGGGACATAGTGACGTGGTGGTTCTTCGACACCGCGGTGACGTCCTGGGCGACGGTCGACTCCGTGCCCGGTCGGCACGAGTTCGAGGTATGCCAGAGCGGACCCCGTCGGCTGTGGGAGGAGATTCCACACCGCCTGGAACGCCTGGGACAAAGCCGGCCGGCCCGGCTACGAACGCTTCGGACTCACCGTCACCATGACCGGCACCCGCACGGTGTGGCTCGACGACCCAGGCCATCCCTGGCACCCGCCCGCACACTGACGCCAGTGCTGGAGACCGAAGCAAGGACAAACGTGAGACCTGCTCCCCGCGTCCGCGGGGATTGTCCCCACACTCCGCATTTCACCGGCAACGGCCGAGGCCGCTCCCGTCCGCGGGATTGTCTCGCTGTTGGCAGACCGTCGGGCACCATGGCCGGCTGCTCTCCGTGCACACGGGCGTCGTACTGTCGTGGGAGCATCCACCCATGTGCTATTGCTCCTTGACACCTCCACAGCACCACTGACCCCCGAGGGCGCGACCCGCCCCAGATAGGGAAGAAAGTCGCTTATGTCTGAATCTGTGGAAGTGGTTCATTTCCGGGTCGATGGCGTGTGACGTCGCAGGTCAACGAGTCTGCTCCCCGTGCACGCGGGGATGGTCCCGGGTGGATCGTCACCTCGCTCGGTGTGTCGGCCTGCTCCCCGTGCACGCGGGGATGGTCCCGGGACATCCTCGAGGTCAACCTCCACAAGGGACTGCTCCCCGTGCACGCGGGGATGGTCCCGGGGCAGCGCAGCACCCGGAGAAGCGCAGAGGCTGCTCCCCGTGCACGCGGGGATGGTCCCGCCGCGTCCACCTGGAAGGTGCGGATCACCCTCTGCTCCCCGTGCACGCGGGGATGGTCCCGATGTGACCGTCGCTCGTTCCGGCGGTTCGTTCCTGCTCCCCGTGCACGCGGGGATGGTCCCAGCTCGGCTGGGCACTCGACCGGCAGGCCCGGCTGCTCCCCGTGCACGCGGGGATGGTCCCATCGGGCTGTTCGGGTGCAGCAGCTTGCCGGACTGCTCCCCGTGCACGCGGGGATGGTCCTGGCTTACGCGGAGAAGGTCTACAAGATCAAGACTGCTCCCCGTGCACGCGGGGATGGTCCCTCGACCTACTACCCGGCGCCGCTCCAGGATTCCTGCTCCCCGTGCACGCTGGGATGATCCCCGTATGTCTCGGACGGCCCTACGCCGCGCCAGGTTGCTCCCCGTGCACGCGGGGGTCAGCCGGCGACGATGGTGTCGTTGACGGTCATGGCGTGGACCACACGGCCCTGCGGCCGCTGCCCCGCACGTCCTACGTGGTCGCGCAGCGGCACGTGCGGCACGTCGGCAAGGACTGCCTGGTCGCCTTCGACGCGAACCTCTACTCCGTGCCCGCCCGAAAGGTCCGCCCGCGTCAACTGGTCGAGATCCGGGCCACAAGGTCCCAGGTCGTGCTCCACTCGACCGTCCCCGACTCGGCCGGCACCACCTTGCTCGCCGTTCATTCAAGGGCGGTGGGCCGCGGTGCCCGCATTGTCGACGAGCGGCGCTGGGACGGCCTACCCAAGGGCGACACCAGGCGCGTCACCACGGGCGACGGGCTTCCCCAGCCCCGCCGCGAACAGGCCCCGGCCGGCGAGGACAGCCCGCTGCGGGCCCTGCTCAACCGGGCCGCCGCCGCCCGTGTCGAGGTCGGCCGCCGCCCGCTGTCCGTCTACGACGAACTGACCGGCACCCGCCCGTTCACCACCAATTACCCGACGAAGGGCGCCCGTTGAGCCAGCTCGTCAGCAACCGAATCCGCACCATGGCCGGTAAGCTCGGCCTGCCCCACCTCGCCGACGGCCTGAACCAGTACGCCAAGCGCGCGGACGAGGCGAAGACGGGCTACCTCGACTTCCTCGACCTCGTCCTGAGCGAAGAACTCGGCGTCCGTGACGACCGGCGCTTCCGCCAGGGCCTGCGGCTGTCGAAGCTGTCGCACTACAAGACCCTGGACGACTACGACTTCTCCTTCCAACCCGAACTCGACCCCCGCAAGGTCAAGGACCTCGCCACCCTGTCGTTTGTCGACGCCAAGGCGAACGCCGCCCTGCTCGGGCCTCCCGGAGTCGGCAAGACCCACATCGCCCGTCGCCCTCGCGGTCGCCGCCTGCCGGGCCGGCTACTCGATCTACTTCACCAGCCTCGACGACATGGTCCGCCACCTTCGCACCGCCGAGGCCACCGTGCGCCTGACCAGCAAAATCCGTACCAACCTGCGGCCGAGCGTTCTCGTGGTCGACGAAGTCGGCTACCAGCCCCTGGAACGCGCGGAGGCGAACCTGGTCTTCCAGGTGATCTCCAAGCGCTACGAGAAGGGCTCGATCATCCTGACCTCGAACAAGGCATTCAGCGAATGGGGCCAGGTCTTCGGCGACGAGGTCCTCGCCACCGCCATCCTCGACCGGCTCCTGCAGCACTGCGAAGTCGTCTCGATCAACGGCAACAGCTACCGCCTCAAGAACCGCCTCCAGGCCATCGACCGAGCCACTGACGTCGCCTGAGCAGGTTGACCCGTCCCCACCGAAGTTTGCCAGCCGTCTGAGCCTGTCAACGCCTTCAGACCGTCACTGGAGTACGGAGGCCGCGTCGTCGCTCTGGGCCTGGTAGACGGTCACGATCGATGCCACGGCATCGACTTCGAGTGGTCCGGTGATCCTCAACCAGACCAGTTCGGGCAGGTCATCGGAGCGTTCGAGTCGGTCGACGGCCTCGGCGGGCCAGGGCGACGGCAACTCGGGCAGGTGGATCAGCGAGACCCCGTCAATGAAGACGGGGGCCAGTTCGGGTTCCCACGGGCGGACCGAGTAGAGGCCGGACAGCGAGATCACCACGTCAGGCTTCCACGGCCCCTCGCACAACCACACGTCCAGGGTGTTGTCCTTGCGGTCCGCGCGGGACTCGTCCAACGAGATGCGCTCGATGGAGTAGCTGATGCAGGACTCCAACGTCCGCGCAGCATTCGTGCATCGGTTCTTGAAGGCGTCGGTTGCCCCATGTTCGTCGACCACGGCACGAGACTACGGTGAACAGAACGGTCCATGAGAGCGACTTCGCCGAGACGGGTCAGTGGTGCACACAACTCGGTACGCGCTGGAGCATTCAGATCAGTACGCGGGCAAGGAGGCGAAGTTCCCGGAGGAGTTCAGCCATCTCCGCCTTGCAGCGCGCCGCGAAGTGAACCCCCATCAAACTGAGCCGCTTCACGACCGTCTCGACGGTAGCCGCGTAGCCGAAAGCCGTGCTCATGTCACCGTCTTCGATGTCCTCCGCGTACTCCTTCCATACCGGCGCGCCCTCGTATGCCTCCGGCGGGGCCCTGATCCAGTCAGCAGCGTCAGCGTCCAGGTTGTGGTCCCCCGCGTTCGCCGCGTCGACCTCGCTCGCCCACCGCGCATCCATGTACTTGTCGTGCTCTCGGAAGATGGTCATGAGCTTTGTTGGAACGTGGTTCCTTCCCCCCACTGATCTCATCCTCGCAGAGATAGAAGAACCACCTGTCGCCCACTCAACTCCCCGATCCGCGCTCCATGAATCCGCCTGGCGAGCATCACGGTTTCGTGCCCGGCAGGCAATGGGGATCACCGTTGCCGGGCTTCGAGGAGCTCGGCCTCGAAGGCAGCGACCCGCTTGTAGGCGAAACGGAGGTTGGAGCGGGCGCCCTCAAGCCGCTCTTGCCGGGTGTGGTGCTCACGGGTGAGCTGCTGAACACGGTGCTTGAGGGTGGTGTTCTCGGTGACGAGTGCCTGCACGGACTCGCTTGGGACTATCGCACCGCCCCGCCCCCGGAGGAGGAGGCGGGGCGATGCGCGCGCTCAGGCAGGGCAGCGCGGCGTCTCAAGCGCCGTAGCTACGGAGCGCTTTACCCGCCCCACTGGCCGACTTCAGGAACCCGTTCTCCGCCAGCAGTTCGACGATCTTCGCCGCCTGCCGGCTGTTGATGGACTCGAGGCCGCCGATCTTCAACATCAGGCTGCCAAGTTCCACCTTCCGAACGAGGAGTGCGGCACCGGCAACCGCAAGGCCGGCACCTACCGCCCCCATGGCCACGCCCCTGATGAGCGCGCCCCGAGCGGACCTGGCCTCAGCCGCCTCGCTGCTGCTGGCGTGACCCGTCTGCTGCCAGTGCTTGTGCAGGTCAGCGAGGTCACTGGTCCCGTATGGGCATGACTCGCATTTGTAACTGATCATCGAGCGATAGTCCCACCCTGAGGCAGAGCGGGCAGGGTGGACGGCGAAATAGCCCCGCCGATTGGCGAGTTGGCCAGCTTGGGTGGTAGTGAGGAGCGCGACTGCTACCCGCCCCACGCGTCGAAGCCAGCGGCGCGTCTTCTTCGCGCGAGCGGGGATGGTCCCTCGACGATGTTGAGGTGGCGGACCTCGGTGGCCTGCTCCCCGTGCACGCGGGGATGATCCCCCGTCAGTAGACCGTTGGGCACCACGGTCGGCTGCTCCCCGTGCACACGGTCGTCATACTGCCATGGGAGCATCCACCCACACGTCGCTGCTTCTTGACACCTTCACAGCACCGCTGAAGGGCGGCGCCACCGCGTTCGAGCGGCGTCGGCCACGAGCCGACCCGGGCCGGCAACGATCCCAGAAAGAGAGGAAAGCCGCTTATGTCTGAATCTCTGAAAGCGCGTCACGCCCGGGTCGTCGGCGCCTAACGTCCCAATGTCAACGAGTCTGCTCCCCGCCCGCGCAGGGATGGTCCCCGCGTACTGCTCGCGCACCGCATGCCATGGCTCTGCTCCCCGCCCGCGCGGGGATGGACCTGACTGTGCCAAGTCCTACATCGTCGGCGCCCCCTGCTCCTCGTGCCCGTAGTGGGATTGTCCCCGCAGGTGCGGGGAGCGGGCGCTCGTGGGTGTTGTCGAGGGTGCCGTCGTGGGTATCGACGCGTAGCCAGCCGCCGTAAGTTGACCGCTACAGGTTGGCACGCCCGGCGCACGACCGGGTGAAGGGCTCACTGCATGACTTCGAGATGTGGATGGTCGAACGAGGTCGGGCAGATGTAGATCTGCATGTTGTAGCCCCTGCCGATCTCCACCATTGGCGGATCGGAGGGGCTGCGCAGGCCGGTGCGCTCCGGGGGGACGCGATCTTCGAGGGGGATCCAGCTGCGGCTTCCACCGTCCCACTCACCGCTGCTGACGGTGAGCAGGGGTCGGTACCCGGTTTCGCAGCTCGGGCAGTGCATGGGCGAGGGGTCGCGGAAGCTCCACGGGCCCCAGCCGCCGATCTTCCAGCCGGGGGCGACCGAGAGCTCGTACTGGTAGTAGGCACCGCCAGGTCCTGCGTCCGGGTCGTCCTCCTGCTCCTCTCCCCAGTCGTAGAGGCGGTTGACGAGTTCTTCCGGGAGTTCGTGCGGTGCGGGGAATTCGGTGACAACCTCAGGGTGCAGGACGCAGGGTTCGGGAACGTAGTGGCCGTAGTGCTCGACGTCGGCGGGCTCCGGGGGGTCAGTGAGCAGCTCGCCGACACTCGCGGCGTTCCGCCAGACGAGGCGGGCCGCGGGAAGCGCTTCGCCGTCGTGGTGAAGGGGGCACCACAGCACTTGCAGGAGGTCGGCCCCCGCCGGGCCCGTGAGTCCGGGGACGTCGCGGAGGTAGAGCTGGGCGACTGGCAGCAGGGCGTTGGGCTCGGTGTGAGGCGGGTGTCCGGCTTGGAGCTCGTCGAGGTACGCGCGCTGGTCGGGGGTGAGGAGGTCCTCGCCCGACTCGCGGTGGCGGAGCCAGGCGGCTTCGAGCAGCGCCCGCCTTCGGCGGACGTCATCGAGCGAGACGGGCGGCTCCCAGTGATGGTGCTCCTGCGCGCAGGTCGGCCACTCCTCGTCCGACGGCCACAGGAGCGGCCCGCCGACGGAGCTGTCGTGGACGGATGGCACACCGGCACGCGGGTGCAGGCGGACGGATTGCCGGGCCAACGGCGCCAGCTCCGGGAACAGGGACACGATGTCCACAGGCCGGGGCGGGGTTGTTCTCGACACCTGTGCTCCTTCAGCAGCAACCTGCGAGTTTGGGGCGGACTCTATACGCGGGATGTGACAGTCCGATCGACTGTCTGGCCAGGCGGCTTTCGCCGACGCCGACGTCAGCGCCGAGTACCAGCGGCCGACGTGCATGCCTTCGCGATCGGTCAAAGTGACAGAGGACATCAGCGTCGGGCGTCGTCGGGCGCGAGGAGGCTCGTCACCTCGGCGATGGCCTCGGGTAGACGGCTTGAAGTACCGACGGACGTTCTCCACCTTCTTGTGCCGGGACTTGGCCATCAGCATCAGCTCGGACGCGCCCCGCTCGCCGAGGTGGGTCAGGGAGGAGTGCCAGTAATCGTGGAGGTCCCAACCGGTACCCGGGCCGGCCAGTGCGGTGTGCTGGTCGAGCAGCGCGCGGGCCTGGCCGTAGGAGAGCGGGGCCAGCATCCACGCACGCGCCACTGCTCCTTGACACCCTCACAGCACCACTAAGGTCTCGAAGGTCGGCATCACTGGCGCCGGTACGCTCGAACGGCCGCGAGCTGGCCCGCACCGGAAAAGTCCCAGAAGAGAGGAAAGTTGCTTATGCGTAAATCTCTGCAAGTGGGTAATTTCCGAATCGACGGCGTGTGACATCGCAGGTCAACGAGTCTGCTCCCCGCCCGCGCGGGGATGGTCCCTCGATCGGCAGCAGCAGCCGCACCATCGCGCCCTGCTCCCCGCCCGCGCGGGGATGGTCCCTACGACGAGAACCAGTGGAAGCGGATTTTCGGCTGCTCCCCGCCCGCGCGGGGATGGTCCCGCCACCGGCCGGAAGTACGTGTGGCTGGACCTCTGCTCCCCGCCCGCGCGGGGATGGTCCCTCACCATGCGGTGGGAGCAGTTCAAGAAGGACCTGCTCCCCGCCCGCGCGGGGATGGTCCCTCGACATGCCGGCGCCCGTCCGTGAACCGGCCCTGCTCCCCGCCCGCGCGGGGATGGTCCCTCGTGGCAGTAGTCCTCCACGAACACGCTCTTCTGCTCCCCGCCCGCGCGGGGATGGTCCCCAGCCGGAGGGGATCTCCTGGGGAACGTTCTCCTGCTCCCCGCCCGCGCGGGGATGGTCCCTCCTCGGGGGCGCGCTCGGAGTCGTCGGTGGCCTGCTCCCCGCCCGCGCGGGGATGGTCCCACGTACCGGCTCAGCATCCAGACCACGAACCCCTGCTCCCCGCCCGCGCGGGGATGGTCCCCAGGCCGACGAGGCCCTGCGGCGGATGCGCGACTGCTCCCCGCCCGCGCGGGGATGGTCCCCCACCCACGAACTCGTGGAGGCCCTGGACGGACTGCTCCCCGCCCGCGCGGGGATGGTCCCACTGTGAACGCTGCGGCCACACTCGGTCGTCTCTGCTCCCCGCCCGCGCGGGGATGGTCCCGAGATCCGGCAGTTCATCGAGTGGCGACTCGGCTGCTCCCCGCCCGCGCGGGGATGGTCCCGGGAGTTGGACCGCAGCAGGCTGACCGTCGCTCTGCTCCCCACACGCGCGGGGACGGTTTCAGAGGGCGTTCGACCAACGAGAACGAGAGTGGACTGGACGCCGACCTGAAGGGTGTCCTGGAACGCGTCGCCCCGCTCTCCGACCACCACCACTACTACGCCCACGACAAGACGCGCACCCCCGACGAACGGCTGCTGCACGGCGAGCGTGACAACGGGCACTCCCACGTCCGTGCCCTGGTCTCCACCCATCCCGAGCTGCACATCCCGATCACCGGTGGCGCCCTGTATCTGGGCCGGTGGCAGACCATCAGGCTGGCCGAGTTCGACGGACCCGGCACCCGGGAGCTGCTGGTGCGCGTGTATCGCGCCTGACCCTCCCGCCCTCCGCCGTGCGCGAGGAGCGCGTACGGCGGAGGCCGCGTACGCTGCGCCCGCCAGTTGGGTTGCACGGGATGCCGTGGGACGGAAGTGGGACGGAAGAAAGAGCGCCGCGTCCCGACCCTGTCTTCTCTTCGCCCGGGTCGGAAGCAGGCCGCTTTCGGCGTTCTCCACGGCGGCGAGCTCGGTGGCGGACTCGGCGGTGACGAGCTCGGTGAGTTCAGGGGGGCCGAGGCCGTGGAGGGCGCGGCCGACCTGGTGCGCGGATTCGAGCGGGCGGCTGTAGAAGGCGACCGTCGCACTGCCGCTGGCAGGTTCGGCTTGGCGATCGCGCCGGTGACCTCGGTGAAGCGCCTGCGCTCCTCCGCGTGGCGCCAGCCCTCGGGGTTGGGCCTCAGCGAGCCGGCCGCACTGGCGGGGTGGGTGTAGGTGCGCCATGCGGCTTCCGACAGGTGGCTGAGCGTGCGGGCCAGGCCCAGAAGCGTGGAGGTGGCGGCTTCGGTGGGAAGGGCGGCAATGCGGGCGGCGAGGTCGCCCTACCCCGACCCTCAGGTGGCGATCAGTTCGCGTCGTACGGGGTCGACGCTGTGGCGGGTCACGAGCCGAACCTCCAGGACCGACACAGTGTCCGTCGCTCTGCTGTGCCCCATTCTGGCCGACGCCGGGTACAGCTGCGAGGAAGTGATGGCACCTCAGGTCCCGTTCGCCGGTGCCGTGTTGGAAAAGGCGGCAGGCGGGCCGCAGCAAGGCGGGTTCCGACCGGGTCTGGGGCTGTCGGGGCGGCCGCGACCAGGATTTTCGCTGGTCAGAGACCGATCTGTGATCAGCTCCGCAGAAGGGTGGCGCGTCTGCGGCCCCTGTCCGACGCTCCCAGCTTGGACGCACGGACACGTACACCGTATTTGCGGGCGTTCGTCCCGTGGACAGCGAAACCGTTGCGGAGATCGAGACGATCTCGACCGAGCTGCACATCGCGGCCATCGGCCTGTCACGGCGTCAATGAGCCGTGCGACCGAGACGCTCAGTGTTGTCCGGGCCTCCACTGCAACCTCGACAAGAACACGTGCGTGAAGTGAGGCTCCCTGCGGGGTGGTGGCGGCTGATCTGGGCGAGGGCGGGGTTCTGCTGGACACGGCACGGCCCGTCGCGGCGTTCGTCAGCCCCACCGTCCTGGAGTACCTCGCCGGCCGTCCGCCGGCCGTTGAGCACCGGGAGCAGTACGCCCGGTGCCTCGACGGCTGGCGGGCGGCCGGTCTCGTCGCGGACGCCGACGGGGCGCCGGCCGGCGGCGATGGGCTCGACGGCCTGCGGGTCCGTGCGGACGAGGAGGCGGTTCAGCGCCCGGTTCTGACGGTGACCATGGCGAAGTCCTGCGGGTTCTGCGCCCAGCTGTCCGCCGACCTGGCGGCGAACGCCGCGGTGTTGCGCGCACTGGAGGCGAGCGTCCTGCTGGTAGAGGACGGGCACGAGAGGGTCCTGGGCGCCCCGCTGGACCGCCGGACGCGGGTGCGGCTGGCTGAGCTGGGCCGTGCGGCGGCGAAGACCGGCACGCCGTCGGCACTGCTGTGCACCCCGGGCCGTCCGGCGCGGAGCCGGCTGGGTTTCCTCGAAGTCAGTGCCGTGTTGAGCGAACTCAGCGGTGCCGACCCGGATGTCACGGTGATGGAGGCGCCCACCACCTGCTCGGTGAACGTCGCGGCGAAGCCCGTGGATGCGCTGGTGGCGGCGCGGGTCGGCGGGCGCAGGGTGGGGATCGCGGTTCGCGGCGCCGAGGCGCTGGAGGCGGTGCGGGGGGTGACGGGTGGCGGCGACGAGTTCGGGTATACGCCCGCGACGTTGACGGTGGAGCGGCCCGGCTCGATGTTCCTGCTCTTCCGAGGCGGTGAACTCCTCGCGCGGGCCCGCAACGCGGACGCCCTGCGCGCGGCCCTGGGAGTTGTTCTGGCGGGCTACGCGCCGTCCGGGCCGGCCGGGCTGAGGTTGTTGGCCGGAGCCGCTGTCCATGAGGGCGGCGAGGCTGTCCTGTTCCCCCGTAACTGGGTGACCGACCTGGTCACTCACGGAACCCGGCTGGAACGCGGCGGCTGGCGGGTGTGTCTGGAGCCGTTCAGCACCGTGCGCCCCGACTCCCGTGGCGGGCTGGTGTTGCTTTCCTGTTCGCCCGAGGGCTCGTCGGCGGTGTCCCCGGTGGCCGGTGTCCTGACGCAGGCGCTCGAACGGCCGGGGCCGCTGTCCAGGGCCCGGCTCCTGGCCCAGGTCACCAACTGGATTGCCCGCCCGACCACTGCCGGTGCGGTGGACACGCTGGCGGCGTCGTTGGGCGAGCTGCCCGTGCACGCGGGTACGTGGCGTCAGGCCGTCGCCCACCTCACTGGCGCAGCCCCGCAGGGGCGTTGAGGATCCGGTGCTGCGGCCCGTCAGGAATCGGGGGCCGCTCGCCTGCCCTTGCCCTTGTTCGTCCCCTTCCGTGACGCGGCCCGCGGGGGAGGCGGGGTGACGACGGGCGTCGGCTCACCCCAGCGGGTGAGGCCGGGCTCGGTCGGGTGCGGAGCGGGACAACTCTCCGACGGCAGACGCGACTTGCGCGCCAGCAGGCACCCGCACAGACCGCACACGGACTTGTCCCGGAGGCCGAGGCCGGCCACGGTCTGGAGCAGAGCGGTGCCCTTGCCCTGAGGACCGGGCCGCAGATGGGGGCAGTGCCCGCAGACGGCGAGCCTGCGAAGCCGGGTCTCCTCGTCCACCTCGACGAATCCGGCGCGGCCCCATCGGGCCAGCGCCTTCGCGCCGTGCGCGATCAGCGCCGCCGCCGACAGGTCACTGCCGGGGACAGACGGGGGATGCCTGAGGAGATGCTGCAGCCGGGTGGGGTCCCGGCAGGTCAGCAGGGCGCGCGCGTAGTCCTCGTCCGCCAGGGCCGCGGTCCACATGCCTTCGGGCACCGGGCCGTCCAACCCGAGAATCCGCCCCAGCTCACTGCGCCCCTGCGGCATGTCCACGCTGTCGGGCGAAGCCTCGTTCATCGTCGCCTTCCCGTCGGTCACCGCGCCGATCGGGCGGTTCGCCAGGCGGATGCCGATCCCGGCGACTCGAACCGCGAACCGCAGTGCGAATGCGAACAAACCTGGTTCGCGGACATGGTCCACCCAGGAGCACACCGAGCCCGGTGGACACGCCTGCATGCTGCGGAAGTCAGGCTCAACGGCGATCTGTTCGGTCGTGTGGGCTGATGGCGGTATCGGCAAGCGCAAGGTCGTGATTCTCTCCGGGCCGGCCCCGGTCGGGCGGATCCACCTTCGTTCCTGCTCTGCGGAGGCGGGCATGGTGCTCCGCGGTTGACGCTTCGACGCGGGCGCGGCCCCTGGCCGGAGGACTGGCCTCGACCTGTGAAGAAGTCCGGTCGGTCACCGCCGGAGGTCTTCCGAGGTTGAGTCGTTCAGTCGGCAATCGCACGGAAACGGCGCATCCCGCCCGGCGCCCGGGGCCTCCCGCCCGCTCGGGTGAATGTCGGCTGCTGGGGCACCGCTCCCATTCGGTCGCTCGGGATGGGGAACCAACCCCTGTGAGCTGTGCCGATCTCCACCTCGCGATCCGGAACGGTGGCCGCGCCGGCCTGCGGGCCGAGCGGGCGGCGGGTGCCCGTACACGCTAGGAAGAGAGGGAAGAACCTTCGACCCAAGGAGTGCACATGAGCGGGATCGGAAACTTCCTGGAGCTTCTCTCCGGAGGGCAGTTGCAGTGGTTCCGACAGCAGTCACCGGCGAAGCAGGCGGCGATTGTCGCGCAGTGGCAGGGCAGCGGCAAGAGCCCGGAGGAGGTCGTCGAGGACAACGGAGGCCCCGCGGCCGAAGGCGGACGGGAGGCCATTCCGGAGGTCGAGCCGGGCGTGGAGCTTTAGAACTCATCTCATTTGGAGAGTTTCGGGGTGCAGATGAGGGCTGTGGCGGCGCGGGCCAAGGCGGCGAAGGGGCCGGCTTTGCGCCCGTAGCGGCGGTGGAGCCGACGGAAGCCGCCGAGCCGGGCGACGGTGCGCTCGATCACCCAGCGGTGTGGGCCCGAGGCGCTGGGAGGAGTCGATCCCGCGACGGGCGAGCCGAGCTGTTCCAGTACAGAAGCCTCGGCCGCGCCTGGCAGTTCAGCCCGTGAGGGTGCTGAGCGAGCCGGTCAGTGGACGGTTGACCTCCAGGGCGGCGACGGGCGTCGCTCACGCCAGCGGGTGAGACCGGGCTCGGTCGGGTGCGGAGCCGGACAACTCTCCGACGGGAGACGCGACTTGCGTGCCAGCAGGTACCCGCCAGGATCGCACATGGACTTGTCCCGGAGGCCGATGCCGGCCACGGTCTGGAGCGGGGCAATGCCCTTGCCCCGGGGCCGGGCCGCAGCCAACTACGGGGGTCAGCCGACGAATCGCATGGAGAAGCAGCCGGGGTTGCCCGCTTGGGCGGCGTAGGAAGTGACGTAGGAAGTGACCTTCGACTGGGCGACTTTGGGGGGCCGCGCAGGTCGCGGATCCGGACGATGCCGGCGCTGTCATCGGCAGTCAGGTTGCCCGAGAAGGCGGCGTCCCCTGCGACTGTGACCGTCCTTCATCACCACCATGGAGCGCAACGGCGTCGGCCTGGCCACCCAGTCCAACGGGTCAACCAGACCACCGGAGCCTACGCGCCGCTGAAGCACCGCAAGGAGGGCGAATACCGCGACGTCCCGCTGCCGGCCCGGACCAAGCACACCATCGAGTGGTACGCCGACACCTACGGCACCGTCGACGGCTACCTGCTGCGCCACCCGCGCGACCTGTTGAAGCCGATGCCGGCCTACCACCTGCAGAACCAGTGGCAGCGGCTCACGCCTGACGGGACGTTCGAGATACAAGAGGGCATGGTGCTGTACGGCTTCCGACACTTCTTCGCCTCGAACTGCCTCACCCACAACACCCCGATCACCGATGTCGCGGAGCGGACGGGCCACCGCAGCATTATTCAGGCCTGGATCTCAGACACCTTGAACCGTGTCCTGGCGTTTCGGCCGCGTCCGAACCGATACCCAAGCAACCCAACCTTCGGCGCCTCTCGGTACAACCACGCCAAGGAGACGTTCAAGTACTCGGCCGTTGCTGGGCTACTCGGCCGGCGGGAGCAGGGGCCCCAGTGGTCCCAGGTCGAGGTTGAGGTCCTGCATTGTCAGTCCGTACCGGGCGCAGAGTTCGGTCATGCGGTCGTGCAGGGCCATGAGGGTGGCGCCCAGGTTCTCCTCCTGGTTCTCGGTGAGATCGCCGGCCTCGACACGGTGGAGTGCCTGGCGTTCCATGAGCTGTCGCAGGAGTTCGACGATGGTGAGGACCAGTCTCATCAGGTCCCGTTCCACGCTCTCAGGGTCGGTGGAGATCCTGTGCGGGACCTGCTGCGGGGAGCCGCGATCCAGGGGCGGGCTGTCATGTGGGGTGGCCGGCAGGATCCGGAACGCGCGGGTGGCGGCTTGGGAGACTTCGTGGTAGCGGTCGGGGTGACCGGGGCGGCCGGCGGTCATGGTGGCTCCGTCCGCCTGGCGGTGTCGGCAACGCTCCAGGGGGCAGGATTCTGTTCACTGATCGACACGATGAGGGCGCGCAGTGAGACTCGGACGAGGTCTATGTCGGCGATGGACAGGACGAGGTCGCCGGTAAGGACCACCCCGCCGCTGAGCAGTCGGTCCAGCAGGTCGATGAGGGCGACCTGCTGCTGTGGTAGGGCAGTCCTGGGTCTGTCCGGGGCGCGGTCGGGGTTCACGGTGTGCTCGTGCCTGCATCGGGCAGGGTGGCGAAGGAGTAGGGGGCCCAGGGGCCGGTGACGTCGACGCGGACGCCGGTGAGGCCGTCGGTGGCGCGCATGACCTCCGCCCGGAAAGCGTCGACGTGGGCGGCCGGCACGAGGTAGGCGTCGTTGCTGACGTTGATTCCCGGTCCGGTTGCCAGCTCGCCTTCCTGGATGCGGTGGCGGGCCCGCTCGACGGCATGAAGGCGGGCGATCGCCGTGATCCGTGCTGCCGCCTGCTCGGCTGCCTGGCGGGCGTCGTTGCGTGAATCCTGCTCCGCGCGGCGGTGGCGCAGGTAAGCGCGCCCAGGGCTGAGTGCCGGTTCAGGAGAAGTCACCTCCGCGGTCGGGGTGTTGTACGCGGGGTCGACGTAGAGCTTGACGCCCATTTCCACGTGTCCGTCCAAGTGCTCCAGTCTTTCCAGGAACAGCGCCTGCCGGTCGTGGAGCATGGCGCGTACCCGGCCCTCGTCGAGATAGACCGTCGCCAGGCGCAGTGGGAGGACGGTGGCGCGTGCCGCGAAAGCCTCGATGACGCCGTGGTGTGCCCGGGCGAGTGCTTCGAGCCAGCCGAGGTCCTCGAGGTGCTCGCGCAGTGCTGTCTCGTTGAAGTCGCCCTCGGGGACGGGGCTGACCACTGCCACCAAGTCGGCGCCGTGGTTGGACGGCACGAGGCGGACGGGTGCGTCGGAGACACCGGTGATGGGCTTCGTCGCTCTCAGTCGGGCGCAGTTCCGGGCAGCGGCATAGACGTAGGTGAGCGACCCGGCGGTCATGTGTCACCTCGGGGAGACCGTGGGCGAGTGGTGGCGCGTGTCGTACGGCGCGGCTGGGACTTCTCGTGAGGCGTGTCGGCGGGAGGCAGTGCCGCGTCGGCACGCATCGTCTCGATCTGTTCGCGCAAACGTCGGTTCTCCTTTTCGAGGGAGGGGCTGTTCCCGGCCCGGGAGGACAATGAGGGATCGTGTTCCCACCAGTCGATGCCCATCTCCTTGGCCTTGTCCACGGAGGCGATGAGCAGGCGCAGCTTGATGGTGAGCAGCTCGATGTCGAGGAGGTTGATCTGGATGTCGCCGGCGATGACGATGCCCTTGTCCAGGACTCGTTCCAGGATGTCGGCGAGGTTGGCTGACGAGGGCTGGTCGTAGGGCGAGGCGGCTCGGGAGGGGAGGGAACCGAGGCGATTGGCCAGGGAGTCTGTCATGGTGTGCTGCCCTCCTCTGCTCGTTGGGTGGGCGCGCGGTCACTGCGCTGAGCGCTGGGCGTGGGCTCTGATCTCGTCGAGACGGTCCAGGAGTTCGTCCTCGCGGCGGTTGAAGGTCTCCTCGTCGATCTGCCCGGCCAGCAGGTCCCTCTCCAGCGCGGCGAGTTCCTTTTCCACGGGAGCGGGATCGTAGTACTCGTTCTCGGCGGTCTCGACGACCCGCTCGACTATCCAGATTGTGCCGCGCACGGGTGCCAGCGGGAGGGTGAGGATCTGGGTGATCAGTCCCATGGTTTCGGCCTCTCAGACGAAGCTGTAGGCGGGCAGGGGGCCGTTCAGCCGGAAGTCGCAGTCAGCGCCCAGTTCACTCGCAATGCCCTTCTCTGCGGCGAGGAACAGCTCCTGATGCGCTTCATCCACCAGGAAGGAGATGTTCAGGAAGTCTTCCCCGGTCGGATCGGACGCCCGTTCCTGTCGGGCGTGGGGGCGCAGTGCCTCGGCAATTCCGGAGGCCAGGACTTCCTGGCGGGCGAGGACTTCGTTGGCGACGAGCTCGCCGAGGGCGAGCGGCAGATCAGGGCTGCCGGTGCCGGCCTTGATGGCGTCGTTAAGCTGTCGGGCCTGGGGCGATTCCTGCAGGATCTGTCGCAGCAGGACATCCTCGTCGATGGAGACCTTGAGGTGGTACTCGGCGCAGTCTTCCAGCTCGGCCAGGCGCTGGATGTACTCGTCGCGGCGCTGTTCAAGAGCGGCGCGCACAGCGTCGTCGTCGGAGGCAGTGAGGCCGAAGCGCAATGGCAGGACCGCACCGTCGGCCATCAGACGTTCCTGGACGGCCTGATGAGCCATCAGGTCGCGGCGTTTGGGGCGCAGTTCCTGGGGCGCGTCGCTGACGACGGCGCACAGCGGGCCCGCACTGACGGCGCGAAGTGCGGTGGGATCGGGGCCTACGGCATCCAGGCCTTCAAGGTTGCGGGCGTGGTCGGCGGCGACGATGGAGTAGACGTAGACGGTCATGTCACTCCTCCCGCCGCTTGCTGGCCCGGCGCGTGGGCCTGGTGCGCTTCGGGGCGGGCTCCGCCTCCTCCTCCTGGTCCTCGTCCTCCTTCTCCTTCTTGTCGCCCCCGAGGTGGAGGGTGTCGGTGACGGCCTCGGCGGCGCCGCTGATTGCGCCCTTGCTCTTGCCGTGTGCGCCGCCCTCGGTGACCTCCCCGACGATGTCGGTGAGCTGGGTGGGGGCCTTGCGCCCGGCTTCCAGGTCGAGGCGGTTGCAGGCCTCAGCGAAGCGCAAGTACGTGTCGACGCTGGCGACGACGATCCGGACGTCGATCTTGAGGATCTCGATGCCGACCAGGGAGACACGGATGAAGACGTCGATGACCAGGCCGCGGTCAAGGATCAGTTCGAGGATGTCGTAGAGATTTCCAGTATTCCCGCTACGGGACACACTGGCTGCGCCTTGCGGCACCACAGTCACGGTGCCTCCCTTCGCCGGGCCCGCCGCCGCGGTGGACTGCGGATGCGTCCGCTTCGTCGCGGCACGGGGTTTGTCAGGTGCGGCGGTCGATCTGTCCACGGGTGTAGCGGCGGATCCGCTCGTACGACTGCAGTTCGCCCGCCTTGTCGAGCGCCACCCGGTAACTGGCCAGGACACTGGTCGTCTCGGGAATGCGTTCCAACTCCACCACCTCTACATCGGCCTGCCAGCCTTCTTCGGTGGGTTTGAGTGCCGACACCGACTCGGGGGCGCGTCCGAGGAGCTCCGCCAGTTGCTCGGAGGCGTTACGCATGGCGCGCCTTGCCGAAACGGGCCTGCCGACCGCATGCCTCGGCGGCTGGCTCGGTGCGCCCTGGGCGGTACCGCGCGAGCGGGTCGAGTGTGCGCCGGCCTTTCTCGGCCTCGCGTCCTCCTGCTTGCCTGCGGCCATGTTCTCGCTCCGGATCGGAGACGACTGCTGGGCCAATCAGGTGCTCATATGCCCGATTTGCCCCAATCCTATCGGTTGGTCGCTCCTGAAGGAAGCTCACCGCACCTGGGGGCGGTGCCACGATCACTGCCACCCTCACGGAAGCTCGCCGCCACTGAGCGTGGGCTTCCCGTTGCTTGGAGCCGTGCCGTGTGCGGGACTTCGCGCCCCAGGGTGCGCCAAGCCGGTGTACTGCCAGACTGGGAAAGGCGGGATGCCGTCGTCACCAGAGCCTGCGACGCGGGCGCGGGACTCGCGGTCCAGGGAGCGGGATCTGGCCCAAGGCCCGAATACTGGCGCGGGCTGCCGCAATTGACGCACTGCGGGAGGGTGCCGCCCGGTGGGGCGAGCGCCGCCGGGCGGAAGTCCTTGCGGTCCTGCGCCCAGCAACGACATCACAAGGGCCCCTTCGTTGGTAACCGATCCCTCCAGAAGGGGCGAGTGCTGGAAAGGGATGACCCATGAACGACGCCACCAAGGTTGCCCTGGCAGCCGCTGTCGCAGGCGGATATGTGCTCGGGCGCGCGAAGAAGGGGCGCCTGGCGTTCGCCGCCGCCACCTACCTCGCAGGGCGCAGGTTCGGACTGGGCCCGCGCCAGCTGGCCGCCGAGGGTCTGCGCAGGCTCAGCGACATCCCGCAGGTCGCCGAGCTGAACGAACAAGTCCGCGGCGAGCTGGTGAACGCCGGCAAGAAGGCGCTCGCCGCAACCGCCGACCGCCGCATCGGCGAGTTCGCCGACACCCTGCGGAAGCGCACCCTCAGCATCGGCACTCCGAAGGATGAGGAACCGGAGCCCGACGAGGAACTCGAGGAAGAAGAAGAGCCGTACGAGGAGTACGAGTCGGAGGAGGGCGAGGAGGAACCGGAGGGCAACGGGCCCGAGGACGAGGAGCCGGAGGAAGGCGAAGAAGTCGACGACGAGTCGGAGGAGGAGAAAGAAGCCCCCAGGAAGGAGCAGCGTCCGGCCAGGTCCGCACGTCGACGCGGGACCACAAGCAGCGACGACGGGCGGCCGCGGGCCTCCCGTGCAGCAGCCGGCAAGTCCGCGCCCAAGGCTGCTCGCAGGCCGGCCAAGAATGCCGCGTCGCCGGCCAAGAAGACGGCCCCGGCGGCGAAGAAGGCATCTGCCAAGAAGGCTCCGGCGGAAAAGAAGGCCGCGGCGAAGAAGGCATCCGCGAGCAAGAGCGCCGATGCCAAATCGTCTACACGTACCCGGCGGAGGTGAGCCATGGCCGCCACGAAAGAGAAGTCCAAGGGTGACAAGTCCACGGACACGTCGGGCGTCGACCGACTGCGCGAAGAAGTCGTCAACTACGTCGGTGCTCAGCTGGAGCACCTGGTGGAGAAGGCCGGCGCCAAGGTCTCCGACCTCACCGACACCCTTGGCGATGTCGCCGAGAACGGTGGCGTTCTGCCCAAGGTGGGTGCCCGTGTCCTGCAAGGCGACTCCCCTGCCAAGGCTGTCATCGGCGAAAAGGCCAAGAGCGCCAAGGACAACGTCGTCAAGAAAGTCAAAGAGACCTTCGGCAGCGGCGGAAAGCCCGGCCGCAAGGCCGGCAAGAAGACCATGAACATCATTGAGACCCTGGACGTCGGTGTACCGCTGCGGACCGCCTATGACCACTGGACCCAGTACGAGGACTTCAGTGACTTCGCCAAGGGCGTTCAAAGCGTCTCCCAGGGCGACGAGGTGACCACCGACTGGAACGTCAAGGTCGGACCCTCGAAACGCAGCTTCAAGGCCACCGTCCAGGAGCAGATACCGGACGATCGCATCGTATGGACCTCCGAAGGAGCCAAGGGCAGCACCCGCGGGGCCGTCAGCTTCCACGAGATCACCCCGAACCTGACCCGCATCGTCCTCGTCGTGGAGTACTACCCCAGCGGCTTCTTCGAGAAGACCGGCAACCTCTGGCGTGCACAGGGCAGGCGCCTACGCCTGGACTTCAAGAACTTCCAACGGCACGTCTCCCTCACCAACGAGGAGGCAGAGGGCTGGCGCGGAGAAATCCGCGACGGCGAGGTCGTCCGCACCCATGACGAAGCCATGGAAGAGGAGGAGGCCGCCCAGGAACGGCCCGAGGACGACGAGTACGACGAGGGCGGCGAACCCGAGGGGGAGTACGACGACGGTGAGGAACCGGAGTACGAGGAAGACGAAGGCGAGGAACCCGAGGACGAGTACGAGGAAGGCGACGAGGGAGAACACGAGGACGACGAAGGACCCGAGGAAGAGGAAGAGGCCCCCGACGACGAACGGGGGTAGGTAGAACGGCGCAGGAGGACCGCATGAGCGCGGGAAAGAAGGCCAAGCACACGGCCAAAACCGCAAAGGGCAAGGTCAAGGAGGCTACCGGCAAGGCGGTCGGCAACGAGAGCCTCGTCGTGAAGGGGAAAGCCGAGCAGGTCAAGGGCGACATGGCGCAGGCCGGCCAGAAGACCAAGGATGCGCTGAAGCACTAGGCCACCAGCGCCTGACCGCGGCGGCACAAGCCGCCGCGGGAGCTCGACCGAATGTGCGAGACGCCGGCGCCACCCTCCAGCAGGCCGATCGCACTCAGCCAGACCCACCACCCAACTGAGGGGACCCGACATGACCACCGACGCCATCGTCCTTCTCAAGGAGGACCATAAGGAAATTCGGCGGCTCTTCCGGGCGTTCGAGTCTGCCGCCGACGATGACGGGGCCGTCAAGGCCGACCTCGCCAGCAGGATCGTGGAGGCCTTGACTGTTCACACCTACATCGAGAACGAGGTCATGTACCCCACCGTCCGCGATCTCGTCCCCGACCTTGAAAGCGACATCCTGGAGTCTCTCGAGGAACATCACGTCGCCGATGTCCTGTGCGCAGAACTGGACGCAATGGACGCGGACGACGAGCGTTTCGACGCAAAGACCACAGTCCTCATCGCGTCGGTCGGCCACCACATCGAGGAAGAGGAGGGCGAGTGGTTCCCCAAGGTACGGGAGGCCCTTGGTCGTAAGGAGCTCCAGGAGATCGGCGCACGCATGCTCGAAGTTCGTGCCACCGCACCCAAACGGCCACAGCAGCCCAGCTCGTTGAAGAAGGCCGCCGACGCCCTCCTGGGATAAGCGCCCGCACCGATCGCGAGCGAAAGCGCCCCCGGAGTTCGCCGTGATCGTCCTCGGAGCTGTCTTGCTCGTCACCGGGCTGCGCCCGGCCCCGTTCCGGCGCCTGGTCCAGGCGGTGAAGTATCGCGGTGGCCGGGCGCTGGACCCGTCCAGGCCCGGCCGGCCGTGGGCCTTGTCCCTGGAGGACAGGCTCCTGCTGGTCGCGGTCTACTACCGGACGAACCTGACGAGGCGTCGGCCGGCGCCGCTGTTCGACGTCTCGTCGGCAGCCGCCCATCGGATCATCGATCGGCACAGCCCGGATTGCCGCCGCAGTTCGCCCACCTGTACACGCCGCTGTTCGCACGCCAGCTGCTGGTGGCCGCCGTCGAGCTGACCGGCCGCCTGAGCGGCTACCCGTCCGCACGTCCTTCACGCACGGTCCGGTGCACAAGGTGGGGCCCGGAGCGCCCGAGAGCAGAGCGCGGGTGAGAGGTGAGTTCGGCAGGCCGGGGTGGTCGTCGTTTCCCCGGGAACGGGTCGGGCAGACGCCTGTTCGGGCGGCAACTCGTGCTGCGCTGTCGCCTGCCATCCCACAGCGGGAGGAAGCCATGACTCAGAGGACCTGCGGCATCACGAGAGCGTGGTCACCGTCGGCGAGCACACCACCATCCACGACACGGCGATCCGCATGCGCGACGCGGACATCGGTGACGTCCTGGTCACCGACGACGACACTTGCGCGGCCTGGTCACCGACCGCGACCTGGTCGTCCGGGCTCTCGCAGACGGCAAGGACCCCGACCACGGGGCCGGGTAGCCGTACCCATGGAGTCCATGCACGTTCGGACATTGCAGGGGAGCGGTGATCGTGGGAACACCACCGAATGACCCGGTACCTCCCAGTCCCACACCGGTTCCGGGGCCGGGCCCGGCGCCGGGTCCCTCGCCCGGCCCGGTGCCCGCGCCCGGTGGTCCGGATCCGGTTCCGCCCGGGCCGCCTCCGCCGGAGCCCGACCCGCAGCCACCGCCCGC
Organism: Kitasatospora sp. NPDC059673; assembly: GCF_042734215.1. NCBI lineage: Bacteria > Bacillati > Actinomycetota > Actinomycetes > Kitasatosporales > Streptomycetaceae > Kitasatospora > Kitasatospora sp. NPDC059673. The sequence continues at coordinate 60,322 of NZ_JBHWEN010000010.1, forward strand.
GCCGGGGCCGGAACCCCGCCCGGAGCCGGGACCGTTGCCCGGTCCGGGACCTGCTCCGGAACCGGTCACCTGAGCATCTGGACACACTCCGAGGACCGCAGGGGTGAAGCCGTGAAATCCCAGTTCCTGCATCGTCTCTACGAGCCGGACTCTCCGGTCGCATCTGTGTACCTCGACACCTCTCGCGACATCGACGACCCGGACCGGGCGATCGAGCTGCGCTGGCGGCACCTGCGGGAGAACCTGCTGGCCCACGACGCGGACCCGGACACCGTCACGGCGATCGACACCGTCGTCGCGGGTGCCGGCATGGACCGCGGCGTCGTCGGCCGGCACGGACAGGCCGTGTTCGCCGCGGCCGGACGGATCCTGCTGGACGAACGCCTTGCGGAGCCGCCCACGCGGGACACCGCCCGGTACGGGACGCTGCCCGACGTCCTCCCGCTGGTCCTCCAACGCGCCCCGGACATCCCCTACGCCGCCCTCTCCCTCCACCGGGTCCACCTGCCGGGCGGCGCGGGGAACGGTGAGGAGCTCGAGATCGACCACGACGTGGGGCGCTGGCCGGCCAACCGCGTCAACTCCACCGCCGTGCACCGGCGGATCCCGCTCACCGGCTGGGCCCCGGAGGCCGAGCGGATTCTGGGCGAACTGGCGAACGCCGCCCCGGACGACGCCCCCGAACTCGTCGTGATCGCGGGAGACCCATGGGCCGCGAACACGATGATCCGTCTGGCCCCCGGCCACCTGGGGCGCCGCATCGTCAGGCTGCGCGACACCGATCGCCACCGGCCCGAGCCCGGACGGGCGGCCCTGGAACACGAGGTGGCCATGCTGATGGCGGACCGGCTGGCCGGACGTGACCAGCACCGGCTCGACGCCTTCCTCGCCCGGCGTGCCCGCGACCAGGACACGGCCGAGGGACTGGCCGACACCACCCTGATCCTCCAGCGCGGCCAGGCGGCCGCCCTGCTGATCAGCCGCTCACTGCCATCGCTGCCGCCGCTGTGGGTGGGTGCGGCGCCGACCGACGTCGCGCTGTCCGCCGCGGACCTCGCAGCCTTCGGCGTCGGCTACTCATGGGAGGCGGATGCGGCAGACGCTCTCGTCCGCGCCGCCGTGGGGACGAACGCGGACCTGATCGTGGTCCCCGCCGACCAGGCGGCCTTCGCCGAAGGGATCGCCGTGCTGCTCCGGTACCGCGACGCCGGGCACGATCACGAGGACGGGCAGACCGCCGGGAGCGCCAGGAGGGGATGAAGCGGATCACGACGCACCCGAAGACCGACCAGTCGTCCCCGTCTCGAAGGCCATTGCCGGTTGGTCTCGCCTACGCCGATCAGCACCCGATAGTGAGCCGGGGTGCATGAGGAGGCCGACCATGGTTCCGCGCTTCACGAACCGGTACGAGGCCGGGCGGCGGCAAAGGCTCAATCCGAGCCCACGCAGCATCCGTTATCGCTCACCGACCCACCACAAGATCAAATGAGATACGGCCCAGTATCGGAGAGCGGGACGTCTCCTCCGTCCTGGCCGCCTTCGAGTCCCTCGGCGGCGAGCGGCTCACCGACCGCCTCCTTGCGCACCTGCCCCGCGGCTACGCTCTGCTGTTCGGCCGCGCCGACCTTGCCGCCGCTGCTTGAACCCCGGTCGGCCCGGGGCGTTGGCCAGGCGGCGGGCCCCCGACGTCACTGGCCGCGGGCCCGGTCCAGGTCGGCCTCCAGCTCCTCCACCCGGGCCTGGAGTTCGAGCACCCGGCGCGCGCCTTCCGGGGTCAGTCCCTCGCTGATCAGTTTGACCCGGGCTGCGACACGATTGATCTCTCGGCTCGAGCAGCGGCGCCGGCCGCCCGCCGAGCGGATGGGCACGACCACGCCCAGCTCGTCCAGTCGCCGCAGGAAAGCGACCTGGACATGCAACATCGCGGCGACCCGAGACTCACGTTTCATTCCTCCTGCTGAGGCAAGACGGAAGGGATAAGCAGAAGAGGAGGCCCGGCAATGGCACGCGCAGTCGGAATTGACCTCGGGACGACGAACTCGGTGGTCTGCATGCTGGAAGGCGGCGAGCCGGCCGTCACCGCCAACGCCGAGGGTGCGCGCACGACCCCGTCGGTGGTGGCCTTCGGCAAGGGCGGCGAGGTACTGGTCGGCGAGGTCGCCAAGCGGCAGTCCGTCACCAACGTGGACCGCACCGCCCGCTCGGTGAAACGGCACATGGGCGAGAGCGATTGGCGTTTCCCCGAGAAGGGGGACGTGAACGGCAAGCGCTACACCGCGCAGGAGATCTCGGCGCGGGTGTTGCAGAAGCTGAAGCGGGACGCGGAGGCGTATCTGGGTGAGGACGTGACGGACGCGGTGATCACGGTGCCCGCCTACTTCAACGACGCCCAGCGCACTGCGACCAAGGAAGCGGGCGAGATCGCCGGCCTGAAGGTGGCGCGGATCATCAACGAGCCCACCGCCGCCGCGCTGGCGTACGGCCTGGACAAGGAGAACGACCAGACGGTGCTGGTCTTCGACCTTGGCGGTGGCACGTTCGACGTCTCCCTGCTGGACATCGGCGAGGGCGTGGTCGAGGTGAAGGCCACCTCCGGCGACACCCACCTGGGCGGTGACGACTGGGACCAGCGGATCGTCGACCATCTGGTCAAGCAGTTCAAGAACGGGTACGGAATCGACCTGTCCAAGGACAAGATGGCCGCCCAGCGGCTCCGGGAGGCCGCGGAGAAGGCGAAGATCGAACTGTCCGCGGCGACCGAGACGACGATCAACCTGCCCTACATCACGGCCTCCGCCGAGGGCCCGCTGCACCTGGACGAGAAGCTCACCCGCGCCCAGTTCCAGCGGCTGACCGCCGACCTGCTGGAGCGCTGCGAGGGCCCGTTCCACCAGGCCGTCAAGGACGCCAAGATCGAGGTCTCGGACATCGACCACCTCATCCTGGTCGGCGGCTCCACCCGGATGCCGGCCGTCACCGACCTGGTGAAGAAGCTCACCGGCAAGGACCCGCACAAGGGCGTCAACCCGGACGAGGTCGTCGCCGTCGGCGCCTCCCTGCAGGCCGGTGTGCTGAAGGGCGAGGTCAAGGACGTCCTGCTGCTCGACGTCACCCCGCTGTCCCTGGGCATCGAGACCAAGGGCGGCATCATGACGAAGCTGATCGAGCGCAACACCACGATCCCGACCAAGCGCTCCGAGATCTTCACCACCGCCGAGGACAACCAGCCCTCCGTGCAGATCCAGGTCTACCAGGGCGAGCGCGAGATCGCGGCGTACAACAAGAAGCTCGGGATGTTCGAGCTGACCGGCATCGCGCCGGCCCCCCGCGGCCTGCCGCAGATCGAGGTCACCTTCGACATCGACGCCAACGGCATCATGCACGTCGGCGCGAAGGACCTCGGTACCGGCAGGGAACAGAAGATGACCGTCACCGGTGGCTCCTCGCTGCCGAAGGACGACATCGACCGCATGATCCGGGAAGCCGAGCAGCACGCCGAGGAGGACCGCCTCCGCAAGGAGGCCACCGAGACCCGCAACCAGGGCGAGCAGCTCGTCTACAGCACCGAGAAATTCCTCACCGACAACCAGGACAAGGTCCCGGCCGACGTGAAGAGCGAGGTGGAGACGGCCCTGGCGGAGCTGAAGGAGAAGCTCAAGGGCGAGGACACCGCAGCGATGCGCGCGGCGATTGACAAGGCCGCCCAGGTCAGCCAGAAACTGGGCCAGGCCATCTACGCCCAGAACGCCGCTGGTGCGCCAGACGGCGGTGCGACCGGCCCGCAAGGCTCGGAAGAGGAGGTCGTGGACGCCGAGATCGTCGATGAGGACGAGCACAAGGGAGGCGCCGCATGACCACCCCGTCCAAGCTCAACCACGACAACTGAAGCAGCGCCCGCCTGTGGCCATCCGCGACAGGCGGCGCATCGACCCGGACACCTTGAAGCTTCGGCCCGACAGCGAGGAACGGCCCGCCAAGATCACTGACCAGCAGGGCACCGGCGGCCCCGCCAGTGCCCTGCTCGGGGATCACCTGTTCGGCGCGACGGGCGCGCAGGGCGGTGCCACCTCGATCCGCGCGCACCACCACCGCGGCCGGCGCCTGTCGAACGGCGCCGGTCCTCAAAGGGAGCGCCGCGCGGGCGGTCAGAACGCTCAGGTGTGGACGGAATTGTTCAACTGCCTGGCGGTGGTGGGGCGGCCGGCGAGGCCCTCGGACGGTCTCGGAGCGGCCACACGACCAAGATCCACCTGAGCGCTGAAGGCCGCTGCCGGGTGTTGTCCCTGGTCGTCACGCCGGGACAACGCGCCGACTGCACCCAGGTCGAGCGCCGCCGAGACCAGATACGACAAACGCGTCTACGTCTTCCCCGGCACCGTCACGCTCGCCGCACTGACCATCTGGCTCCGCTCGTGATCGCGCGGACGGAACCTAATGCGCCGTCTGGGTGGCGGTGCTGACGGATCGTCGTGCCGTCGCAGCGACACGGGCGTCGATGAGGCGAGGATCGACCGCAGGCCCATCGCCCGGATGGGCCATGAAACGGAGTAGATGGCCTGTGTTGGAACGCGCTCGCGACAAGGACCAGGAAGCGGTCACATTCGTCCTGCCCTCGGACCACCCCGCAGGAGACACCAGTGTGGTCGGGGATTTCAACAGCTGGCGACCCGGTATCCACCGGTTCAATCTGCGCCGGGACGGCTCCCGCGCGGTCACCATCGACCTTCCGCTGGACAGGCAGTTCGCCTTCCGTTACCTGTCCGCGGACGGCTGGTGGTTCGACGAGGAGACCGCCGACGGCCACGACGGCCGCAACAGTCTCCTGCACACCTGAGACTCCTGGCGACCACCTCGGGGTGCCCATTCGTCTCCGGGGTCCGTGGTGGTAGTTCGACGCGCCCCCGAGTAGGGCACGCCAGCCAGGATCCGCGCCGTGGCTTGGCCCCGCTCAAGCTGGAGTATTCCTCGTTGAGGGGCCCGCCTCCCCGCCCTCCTGGGTCGCGTACGCCTCGGGGCCGCCGGCGGTTTCCGGGGCCGGCCCGGTGGGGGCGGAGGCGGTGGTGGTGGGCGCGGGGGCGATGGCGCCGTCCGTCGGTGAAATGAGACGGATGCTGGCGGCGGTCGTCTTGTAGAGGGGCTGTTTGGAGGCCGGGTCCCAGCGGGTGGGCGTGGTCTCGTTGGCGGCTCGCGCGCCCGTCGGGTCGGCCGGCCGGTATCCGGCCGGCGCGTCGAAGTAGCCGTAGTGGAACGGCACGAAGATCATCCCGTCGCGCATCGCGGTGGTCCGGAGTCGGCCCCGAATGGAGCCGCGTGCGGTGGACACCTCGACCAGGTCGCCCTCTGTCAGGCCCCGGGTGGCGGCTTCGGTGACGGACAGTTCCACCCATACCTCGGGAGCGGCGTTGTTCAGCTGCGGGGCGCGGGCGGTCTTGGTGCGGGTGTGGAAGTGGTAGAGCGTGCGGCCGGTGGTCAGTTGGAGCGGGTGCTCCTCGGTGGTGTCTTCGGTCAGCGGCTCGAACGAGGCCGCCCGTAGGACAGCTCTGCCGTCGGGGTTGAGTGCGCGGTAGGCGGATTCGCCGTCGGGTTCGCCGGTGGCCATGTTCTTTCCGTACGACTCACAGGTGTCAGGGTCTGCCCAGGTGATGCCATCGGTGTAGAGGCGTTCGGTGCCACTGGGTGCCTGCCAGTTGCAGGGCCACTGGATGCCACTGGCGGCGGTGCGCAGCAGTCCGTGGCTCAGGCCGGTGTAGTCGCAGGGCCGCCCCGCACTGCACTGCTTCCACGCCTCGAAAGCGCTTGGGGCGTCGTACCAGTGGACGAGCCGGTTGCCGTCTTTGTCGCGGAAGTCCATCCGGTGGGCGTAGTCGAGCAGGATGTCGAGGTCGGTGCGGGCTTGACCGGGCGGTTCGACGGCCTTGTCGGACAGGTGGACGGTGCGGTCGGCGTTGGTGAAGGTGCCGGTCTTCTCGCCCCAGGTGGCCGCGGGCAGGACGACATCGGCGAGCTGGGCGGTCTCGGTGAGGAAGAGGTCCTGGACGACGGTGAACAGGCGCTCGTGTTCGAGGATGGCGCGGATGCGGGGAAGTTCGGGGAGGGAGACGGCCGGATTGGTGGCGCTGATCCACAGCATCCGGAGTCGGCCTTGTTCAGCGAGGCTGAAGATCTCCATGACGTGGGTGGAGGGACCGTCGTGCGGGATCCGGTCGGTTTCGACGTTCCACACACGGGCGAGATCGGCGACGTGCTGTTCGTTGGCCCAGTTGCGAAAGCCCGGCAGGTCACCGTTGGCGCCGCACTCGCGGGTGTTCTGCGCGGTGGGCTGGCCGTTCAGTTGCAGGATCCCGCAGCCGGGGCGGCCGAGCGCCCCGCGCAGCAGGGCGAGGTTGTTGACCTGGACCGCGGCGGCGGTGGCCTGGTGCGACTGGTAGAAGCCCTGCAGCACGGTGCACAGCAGCCGGTGGGACCGGCCGAGGAGTTCGGCGGCCTCACCGATCCGTGCGACGGGAATGTCGCAGATCCGGGCGGCCCAGTCGGGCGTGCAGTCCGCGACCGCGGCGGCGAGCTGCTCGAAGCCGACCGTGTGCTCGGTGAGGAAGTCGTGGTCGATGCGGCCGGTGCGGATGGTCTCGTGGAGCAGGGCGTTCATCAGCGCCAGGTTGGTGCCCAGGCGCGGGGCGAGGTGAACGGTGGCACGTTCGGCGACCTTGGTGCGGCGCGGGTCCACGCACAGAAGGCGGGGAGGATCGATGCCTTCGAGCCGGTCGAGGATGCGCATCCACAGCACGGGCTGGGTCTCGGCCACGTTGTGGCCGAACAAGGCGATCGTGTCGGCGTGGTCGACGTCGGTGAAGGAGGCGGGTTGGCCGTCGCACCCGAAGGTCTGCTTGAGGGCCTCGGCGGCGGTCGCGGTGCACAGGCGGGTGTTGCCGTCGATGTGCGGGGTGCCGATACCGGCACGGGCGATCACGGCCAGCGTGTAGTACTCCTCCAGGAACAGCTGGCCGGAGGTGTAGAAGCCGATCGACTCGGGGCCGTGCCGGTGCAACAGGTCCTTGCTGCGGGAGACGATTCGGTTCATCGCGGTGTCCCAGTCGGTTTCGACCAGGTGCCCGCCCTCGCGGACCAGAGGGGTGGTGAGCCGGTCGCCGGTTGCGGGGCCGGTCCGTGCTGAAGCTCCTATAGATCGTCAAGTGGTCTGGAGGAGCGGTTTCGGTGCGGTCGATGGGCGGGTGAGGTGCTTGTAGACCTCGCGGGCGATGAAGCGTTTGAGGCAGCGCAGGATGTCTTTCTTGGACATGCCTTCGGCGGTGCGGCGTGCGACGTAGTCCTTGGTCCGGTCGTCGTAGCGCATGCGGACCAGTGCGATGGTGTGGAGCGCGTTGTTGGCCTGGCGGTCGCCACCGCGGTTGAGGCGGTGACGGTTGGTGCGGCCCGAGCCGGCGGGGATCGGGGCAGCCGCGCACAGGTGCGCGAAGGACGCCTCGGACCTGAGTCGCTCCGGGTTGTCACCAGCGGTGATGAGGAACTGGGCGGCGGTCTCGGTGCCCACCCCCGGCAGAGCGATGAGCTCCGGGGCCGCCCGGGCGACCAGGGGCTTGAGCCCGGCATCGGCTTCCGCGATCTCCTCGCTGAGGTACTGGTAGCGGCGGGCGAGACGTCGCAGGGCGGTTCTGGCCGCCTGGGCGGGGTCGGCGGCGTCGCCGGCGGGCCGGGAGCGGGCGAGTGTCCTGATCAGCTCGGCCGTGGGCAGTTTCCGCAGTTTCTCGCGGACTTCACCCGGTGCGGTGACGATCAGGGTGCGGATCTGGTTGATGGTCTGGGTTCGGGACTTGACCGCTGAACGGCGGACGACGCGCAGGGAGCGGATGGCCTCCACGATGCCGTCGCGGGTCTTGGGCCGACCGCCGGCGCGGCCGGACAGGACGGCGGTTGCGGCGGCGTAGGCGTCGACGGGGTCGGACTTGCCGTTTGCGCGGCGGGCCCTGCGGTCGGGGCGGTCGACGTCGACCACGGTGACCTTCTCGGCCCTTAGGTGGCGGGCGAGTTCGGCCCCGTATGCGCCGGTGCCCTCGACGCCGACGGCCATCAGGTCGCCGTGCGAGCGCAGCCAGTCCAGCGGTCGCCGGTAGCCGTCGGGGGTGGTGGGGAACGACTCGGTGGCCAGGTGGCGGCCGATGGAGTCGATGACGGCGGCCTGGTGGAAGTCGGTGTGGGTGTCGACGCCGCCGACGACCGCTGTGTGGTCTGCCATGCTTGGTCCTGTTGTCCTTCCGTATGACGGGCGAGGGATGGCACGCGCCGGTCGGGCGGCAGGACAAGACTGTGATGGGACCTTTGGCCGGGCTCCTATGAAGTCACAGGCGCCCGACCGGCCGCGTGCATAGTGACACCGCTCGAACGGTCGACGATTCAACCCAAGGACAGCCGAAGCGTCAGTCAGGCAACGAGTCAGACCCCCAAGCGGTGCCACCTACATCCTCACAGTCAGGCATTTCAGATCCACCGACCGCGGTCACGCGGGCAGGCGAGCGCCCCGTTTCGCTCCGAGCTGCGAGGGCAAGCGCCGGGCATGGACCAGTCTCAGGCACCGGTACTGGAAGCCCTGGCCACCTACCACGTCAACGGCTACACGGCCTTCACCCCACCCGGGCACAAGCAGGGCCGCGGTGCCGACGAGCGGGTGCTACGCACGCTTGGCGAGGACGTGTTCCGCGCCGACGTGCTGGCCGCTGGCGGCCTGGACGACCGCCTGGCGACAAGGCACGTCCTGGAGCACGCGCAGCAACTGATGGCCGAAGCGGTCGGCGCCGAGCACACCTTTTTCTCCACCTGCGGCAGTTCGCTGTCCGTGAAGGCGGCCATGCTGGCCGCTGCCGGTCCGCACGAGCACCTGGTGGTCGGACGGGACGCGCACAAGTCCGTCGTGGCGGGCTTGATCGTGGCCGGCATTCGGCCCCTGTGGGCAGATCCGCAGTGGGATCCCGATCTGCACCTGGCCCACCCTCCTTCCGCCGACGCCTTTGCCCGGGCGCTGGCGGAACATCCGGAGGCGCGCGGCGCCCTGATCACGTCACCCACCCCGTACGGCACCTGTGCGGACCTGCCGGCCACAGCTGCAGCCTGCCACAGCGCGAACCGCCCGCTGATCGTCGACGAGGCATGGGGCGCGCACTTGCCTTTCCATCCCGATCTGCCGAGGTGGGCGATGGACGCCGGCGCGGACGTGTGCGTCACTTCTGTGCACAAAATGGGCTCCGGGCTGGAGCAGAGCTCCGTCTTCCACCTCCAGGGCGACCGGATCGACCCTGCGGTGTTGAAGCAGCGCGAGGACCTGCTCGGCACCACGAGTCCCTCCACTTTGATCTACGCGGCCCTCGACGGCTGGCGCCGTCAGATGGTCCAGTACGGCCGAGCCCTCTACGACCGGACCCTGGCTCTCGCCGCCGAGGCCCGTGAAAGTATCGAGCACCTCGACGGGTTGCACGTCCACGGACGCGAGGAATTCTGCGCCCCGCACCGTGCCGCCGACCTCGACCCCCTTCAGATGATCATCGACGTCGCCGGGCTCGACATCACCGGCTACCTGGCCGGCGACTGGCTGCGCTCCCATCGCCAAGTCGACCTGCACATATGCGACCACCGCCGCATCAGCGCCCAGCTCACCCACGCCGACACCCCCGAAACCGTCGGCCGGCTGCTGACCGCCCTGGCCGAACTGACGACGATCGCCGACACCTTGCGTCCCGCCGCGCAGGTCGACGTACCCGACCCCACTGACCTGCGGCTGGAACAGGTACTGCTGCCCCGCGACGCGTTCTTCGGCCCCACCGAGCAAGTCCCCACCGGCACCGCCGCAGGCCGGATCGCGGCCGAGATGCTCACCCCCTACCCACCCGGCATCCCGGCCGCAGTACCGGGCGAGCGCCTCAACGAAGCCGTCATCGACTACCTTTCCAGCGGCCGAAGGGCCGGCATGCTCATCCCCGACGCCGCCGACCCGGGCCTGGACAGCATCCGCGTCGTCATCGAGGGCTGATGTTGTCCGGCGCCTGCGATGCCCGCCGAGTTGATGACGCGCCTCCGAGAGACCTGACCTCCAACGGACCGGGGTGAACGGAGTCCCTGGAACGGCAGGGGACCTCGCCGGAACGGAAGCCAGCCTGTTCGCAGTAGCCAGTGACGGCCTATGGCCGGGGTGTGCTGTGCCGGCGGTGGCTGGTGTCGCACAGCGGATAGCGGCGGCTGCGGCGGCAGGTGCAGACAGCGACCACCGGGCGGTCGCAGTGCAGTGTGCTCCCGTCCGGCAGCAGCAGCTCCACCGGGCCGTCGATGAGCAGCGGTCCGTGTTCGGTGAGGCGCACCCGGGGCGTCTGCGGATCGTGGTCAGTGGCGGACACCGCGCACCACCGCCAACTCTTCGGTGCGGACTCCCGGTTCGATCAGCCCGATGTCCTCGAACCACTGCGCCCTGGCGGTCATCACCGGGCCGAAGCGCTGCGACTTGCGCGCGATGACACCGACTTGCAGCCCTGCGGCGCGCAACTGCCGCACAGTGGCGTCGGGTTGGGCCAGTGAGGACTGTACGAGCAGAAGTACCCCGCCCGGCGCGAGCAGCAGTGGGACCTGGCGGCACAGCCGGTCGAGCAGCTGCCGCCCGTCCGGCCCGGCGTCCCACGCCACAGCCGGCCCGCGGCCGGGCGGCTGCGAGTCCCGGGCGGGGACGTACGGCGGATTGGACAGCACCAGGTCGAACTGCTCATCGAGGACAGGCCCCGTCAGGTCGCCGCGCCGCAGTCGCACGGGCAGACGGTGCAGGTGGGCGTTCAGCCACGCAGTGGCCAGTGCTCGGCGGGACAGGTCCACAGCGGTGACCCGACACCCACGACGGGCCGCCGCCAGCGCGAGGACCCCGCAGCCGGTGCCGAGGTCCAGACACCGGGCCCCGGGCCTTACGGGCTCGCATCCGAACGTCTCCAGCAACAGCGCGGTGTCTCCTTGCACGGGGTACACACCGGGTGGCCTGAGCAGCACCATGGCCATGCGTATGCCCAGCGAGTGGGTGGCGACACACCCCATCCGCAGCCTCAGCTTCCACCTGCCTGGTCCAAGGTCGGCGATGGCCGCTGCTCGGCGAGGTGAGCAGGCTCGGGGACGAACGGCGGCGGATCACTCGGTCGACTCCTCAGGCAGCGGGGCGCGAAGCGAACTGGCGCCGGTGCGCCAGGCGTTGAGTTGCTGGGCAGCGAGCCGATCCTCGGTGAGGGCGTAGGCGAGCGCGCCGAACGCGATGTCCTCGGCTGGGCATCCGGGTTCGGCGATCAACGGGTCGATGACGGTGCGCCGTACGAGCTGCTCGTGGACGGCGTCGGCGACGACGTGCTCGCGGTAGAACAGGGTGCCGCGCGGCGACGCGCCGAGCCGTTCGAACGCGGCGGCGAGCCGAGCCGCACCGGGCGGCGAGGTGATCTCCAGCGCCGCGAACTGCCCCACCAGTGCGCCCCGCAGCGCCCGGTGCAGTCCGAACAACGACATCGTGTTGACCACTGCGAGTGCCGACCCCGGCACCGCGTCCAGGTACGCACCGTACGCCGGGTCGAGCCCGAAGTCCGCCATCATCGCCGCGAACAGCTCGGCGTGCGCCCGCTCCGGCCGACCCGCACCGTACTCGTCGTACTGAACGGCGACCAGCGCGGCCTTCGCCGGGTACGGCAGCCGCGGCACCGCCCACATCTGCGGGTCGGCCTCCTTCAGGTGGTACAGCGAACGGTGCGCCAGGTATTCGCGGGCCTGCGCCCTGGTCCCGGACGCCAGCAGATGGTGCGAAGGCCCGTCGCCGTTCGGTGGCTCCACCAGCAGATCCGCCAGCACCTCGGCCAGCGGCGCGGGCCGGCCCACCTCGCGGCGCAGCCCGGCCAGGAACACGTCCTCCAGGGCGGCCCGCAGGGCAAGCAGCTCCGGCGACCACTCCCAGTCGTCGTCCACGCCCGCGAATCCTCGGTAGTGCAGCTCGTAGCAGATGTACAGGGCGAGTTGCAGGTCGTCGCCCCACGGACCGGCGGCGGGCTCCGGCGCGGGCAGCGTGTACCGGGCGGAGCCGCGCAGGGCCGCCAGGACCGCAGCCGAGAGCGGGCCGCGCGAGGCCGGCAGCCGCGGGGCGAGGATGCCTGCGGGGGCGGAGGCGTGTATCACGGTGACCTCATTCCGAACGCAGCTCCAGGACGCGGCACTTCGGGCCGCCTCCGGCCTTCCGCAGCTCCGGCACGGCGACCGGCACCGGCCGGTACCCAGCAGTGCGCAGCTGCCGCACCAGTTTCCGGGCGGCTCCGGGCAGTACCACGTGGCTCCCGTCACTGACGGCGTTCAGGCCGAACGCGGCGGTGTCCGCGGCGCGGGCGAGGATCGCGTCCACCGCGAGGGCCTTCCACTGCCGCAGCGCCGCCGTCCGATCCACCGGCTGGGCAGGATCCATCCGCGGGTTGATCGCGTACTCCACAGCGAAGTGTTCCGGCGGACACAGCAGGTACCGCCGTGGGCCGGCACGGCTGTGCGTCCGGGCCGACGCCGCGGACGACGCAAGGGACGACGGCGTGGAAGCAGTTCGTAGCAGGGCCATGGGCGGCGTCTGTCCTGCCCCACCGCCGATGAAACGGCTCCGAACCGACACGGGCTGAACACCGAGCGGTCACCGCGAACGCCCGACCAACCCGCGGCACCGCACCAACAGTGCCCCGGCCCTACGGCTGACCTTGCCCCGGTATGGCGCTCACCGGTCCACACCACCCATCACCGGGTCGATGCTCGCCACCGCGACGACGACGTCCGCGAGCATGCCGCCCTCGCACATCGCGGCCATCGTCTGGAGGTTGGTGAAGCTCGGGTCGCGGAAGTGCACCCGGTAGGGCCGGGTGCCGCCGTCGGAGACGAGGTGCACGCCCAGCTCGCCCCTGGCGGACTCGACCGCCGTGTAGGCCTGCCCCGGCGGGACGACGAAGCCCTCCGTCACCAGCTTGAAGTGATGGATCAGCGCCTCCATGGACTCACCCATGATCTTCCGGATGTGGTCGAGCGAGTTGCCCAACCCGTCCGGGCCGACGGCCAGTTGGGCCGGCCAGGCGATCTTCTTGTCGCCCACCATCACCGGGCCGGGGGCCAGCCGGTCCAGGCACTGCTCGACGATCCGCAGCGACTGGCGCATCTCCTCCAGCCGGATCAGGAACCGGCCGTAGGAGTCCGCGGTGTCGGCCGTCGGGACGTCGAACTCGTAGTTCTCGTACCCGCAGTACGGGTCGGTCCTGCGCAGGTCGTGCGGCAGCCCGGTGGCACGCAGGATCGGGCCGGTGGCGCCGAGCGCCAGGCAGCCGGCCAGGTCCAGGTGGCCGACGTCGACCAGCCGGGCCTTGAAGGCCGGGTTCTTGGTCGCCAGTTTGTCGTACTCGTGCATCCGCGAGCGCAGCAGCTTCACGCCCTCGCGGATCTTGTCGACGGTGCCGGCAGGCAGGTCCTGCACCAGACCGCCCGGCCGGACGTACCCGTGGTTCATCCGCAGGCCCGTCACCAGCTCGAAGATGTCGAGGACGACCTCGCGGTCCCGGAAACCGTAGACCATCAGCGTGGTCGAGCCGATCTCCATCCCGCCGGCGGCGAGGGCCACCAGGTGCGAGGAGATCCGGTTCAGCTCCATCATCAGCACCCGGATCACGCTCGCCCGCTCCGGGACCTGCTCGGTGATCCCGAGGAGCTTCTCCACCGCCAGGCAGTAGGCGGTCTCGTTGAACAGCGGCGTCAGGTAGTCCATCCGCGTCACGAACGTGGTGCCCTGCACCCAGTTGCGGAACTCCATGTTCTTCTCGATGCCGGTGTGCAGGTAGCCGATACCGCAGCGGGCCTGTTTCACCGTCTCGCCGTCGATCTCCAGGACCAGGCGCAGCACGCCGTGCGTGGACGGGTGCTGCGGGCCCATGTTGACGATGATCCGCTCGTCGTCGGCCTGCGCGACGGCCTCGGCGACCTCGCCCCAGTCGCCGCCGGTGACGGTGTAGACGCGGCCCTCGGTGGTGTCCCGCGCTTCTGCCGACTCGTGCTCGCTGCCACTCATCAGTCGTATGACCTCCGCTCGGGTCGCCGGTCGCGCCTGATGCGTCCGTGTCGCGGCGCGTGATCGGGCACGACGGGACCGCGGCCGTCCGAGCGGGCCGACCCTCGGGCCTGCTTCACGGGCGCGAATCGGCAGCTCGGGCTCCTCAAATCCAGGATCGCGTACATCTGCCACGAGCACCCGGCCGGACCGGTGCATCACACCAGCCGCGGCCGTACCACGGAAGAGTCGGGAGGTATACGTGGGTGCCCTCATTCGGGCGTGGCTGCCCGGATAGCCTCACCGTTTCGTGGGCAGGTCCCCACATGGTCATCCCACGGCGTCACGGCGGCTTCCGCCGGTACCGGAGAGCGTCGCGCCGGCCCGGCGGTTCGTCCGCTCGGCGCTGGACGGTGCACAAGCGGGTCTGGCGCGTTGTCGATCGCCGCCGCCTCATGACTGCGCACCCCCGCGGTCAGCGGCCCGGTTGCGCCTCGGCTCCGCCGACCGTTCCAGCGTCTGCCTGTGGACGTGCCTGGATGTCGTCGCGTCGCTCCCGGCGGATGCGAAGGCGTCGGAAGCCGTGGAGCCACGCGATGGTGTGCTCGACTACCCAGCGATGGACGCCGAGCCGTGATCCGTGGGGTACTCCGCGGCGGGCAATCACGGGCTTGACGCCCCGCTTCCACGCAAGGCGCCGGTAGTTGTCGTGGTCGTAGCCCCGGTCGGCCAGCAGCACGTCCGGACGATGCCGTGGCCGACCGACCAGGCCGGCGGCGAGTGGGATCTTCGCCAGCAGGGGCAGGAGCTGGGTGACGTCGTTGCGGTTGCCGCCGGTCAGAGACACCGCGAGCGGGATGCCCTGGGCGTCGACAAGGACGTGGTGCTTGCTGCCCGGCCGTGCGCGGTCGACCGGCGAAGGTCCGGTGTGAGCCCCCCTTCAGCGCCCTGACGTGCGAACCGTCGATCGCGGCATCGTCCATCTCCAGCAGCCCTGCGGCCCGCAGCTCGGCGAGCAGAACCTCGTGCAGGCGCGGCCACACGCCCGCTTCGGCCAAGTCCCGCAACCGCCGCCAGGCCGTCACCCCACTGCAGCCCACCCGCTCGGCCGGAACGTCCCGCCGGCTCACACCCTTGCGCAGCACGTACACGATGCCGCGCAGTGCAGCCCGGTCGTCCGCCGGCAGCCGCCCGGGACAGCGGTGGCGTCGCGGCGGACGTGGCGGCAGCGGCGGAGCCACCCGCTCCCACAGGTCATCAGGCACAAGATCATCCGACACGTGCAGCACTCCGCCGCCCGGACGCCTCAACTGCCAAGCCCCTGAGCCGAACTCATTTTGAAATGATCAGTAAGGCGCAGGGTTTCAGCGCCTGACGGACCGTCAGAAAAGTCAGCAAAAAGTCGGCATTCATCCACCCACAGCCTGCAAAACCTGCCCACATGTGAGAATCGGCGAGGTGTTGGCGATCACTCCCGAGGCCGTGGCCGACGATGCCCGCCGGGGCCATACCGGGTGCCAGCGGCGGTCGCGGAGCGCCGTTCAGGGCTGATCGTTGCGATCGCCACCCCGGTGGCATCGGCGCAGGTCAGAGGCGGTTTCCGCGCGCCTTGAGGGCGACGTTCGGCAGCTCCGGCGCGGGCAGGCGGTCGCCCGGGTAGCCCTGGACCTCGCCGAAGCGCTCCCCCTTCTCCCGGTCGAGTCGTGCTTGCGCGATCTCCTCACTGGACCGGCCGATGAAGTTCCACCACATATCACGTGGTGAGCGTTTCATCCCAGCTCAGAGGCTTGTTCGACCATCCAGGGTCAGCAAACGGTCAGCAAACCTGCCTGGGGGTCAGCAGCAGTGGCAGCGATCAGACTCATCCGCGGCATGGGCAGCTTCTTCAAAACGTGCGAGGACTCCGAGAGCCGGTGGCCGCGGTGCCCGCACGAGTGCACGATCCGGTACCGCAACGCAGCCGGCCGCCAGGTCGAGGAGTCCGGGTTCGCCAACTCGGAGAAGGCGAAGACCCGGCTCGCCGAGGTCCACAAGGAGCGCAAGTGCAACCTGCACAACCAGCGGGCAAGTAGGCGAATGCCGTGCCGGGTTGCGCGACTGTCGATCCAGGAGCGGCCCGTATTCCGAAGAGGACTGTCGGGATTGGCCGTTAACTGCCCGCCTGGCACAATGATTTGCAGAAGAACTTTGCGGTGCGTCCGGTCCAGCTGATGGCTCCGGGACTTTCCGATGGCGCCACCGCCTCCGCGCGTCTTGCCGACGACGCCGCGCTCCATCGCGCCATGCGTGAGACGCCGTCATCATCAATTTCCCACCTCCGTCGAGGAGGACATCATGAACCAGCCCAGCGTGGGCGCAACCCAGGCGGCCGGCGAGCTGGCCGGCGCACTGCAGGCGATGCTCAGCAGCCTCGTGGCGAAGGCCCTGGGCTCACAGGCGTTGACCAAGGACGGCCAGCCGTTGCGTCAGGTCTGTTACATGCAGATGCCGAACGGCACGCCGATCAATCCCAAGGACTTCGCCGATCCGTGGTCACCCGTAGGCACGACCACGGTCGCCGGGGCGGGGAGCCAGGCGGGGATACCCCCCGATGTGGCGGCCGCCGTACCTCCCCCCGGCCCGGTGGGTCCGGCCGTGGCGGCCAAGAAGCCCCCGGTGCCACCGCCGCCGACGGAGAATCCACAACTGGTCCAGTCGCTGAAAGCGGCGTTCAACACGGCAACGCTGGTCGACCAGCGGCTGATGGTCACCACGGACGGCAGCTACCTTCCGTTCCAGGGCTCGGAGATCCTCAGCACCGCCTACGAGGGCCTGGTCATGAAAGCGCAGGGCCTGTCGGCACCGCCGCCTCCCAAGGACGTCCAGGACCGGATCGACAAGGCGCGGCAGGTACTCCACAAGTTCGACGCCAAAGGGAATGACACCGGAAAGATGTCAGACGCGTACATGGCGTACAAGGACGCCGCCCAGAAATGGGCGGATGCTCGCAGCGACTTCGCGACGGCGGAGGCCGAGGCGATGACCGATCCGGTCAAGGGCCAGGTCTGGCCGGTGACGTCGCAGTCACTCCAGCAGAAGGTCGACACCGCCTGGGACGAATGGCGTGCGGGCGGCGATGCCGACACCATCGAGAGTGCGCTCGACACTCTCGAATCGGTGGGCGGAAGTGTCGGGGCATTCTTCGTCAGCCAGGCCCGCACCCTGTACAAAGCATGGAATCTCGGGCTGACCGGTGTGCCCGTGCCCTCGCCCTACTCCGAAGTGATGCCGAGCACCTGGTACGACCCGAACGACCGGGAGAACGGCTTCACCGAACTCGACATCGCCGCCAGCCAGTGGGATTCGTCCGGTGCCACGCAGTCCTCCCAGCTCGCGAACAGCTGGTACCAGGGCCACAGCCAGTCGGTGGGCGGCGGAGGCGAGGCGATGGTGTTCGGGGTCACCTTCGGTGCGGATGCCACCAGCACCTCCAGCAGCGACTCGGCAGGGAGCTCAGCCTCGGGGGGCACCAGTATCAGCTTCAGCAACAGCACGTCGGACGTCGAGATCCACTTCGAGTACGGCCTGTGCACCATCTACCGTCCATGGCTGCTCTCGGAGCTGTTCCTCGTCGACGGCTGGTACCTCCCCGGTGAGCCCCCGAAGTCGATCAGCGACGGAACCATCGGAGGAGCGGTCAAGGCACAGGACGCGCAGACCCAGGACCAGAGCGCGGCTGAAGCACTGCCGATGATCACGACTCAGTTCATGGTGGTCCGGAACGTCGTCATCACGGCAAGCAACTGGGGGGATGCCGGTGACCGGATGAGTTCGTGGTGCCAGAACGCGTCCAGTTCCGACCAGAGCAGCGGCACCAGCGTCAGCGGGAACGTCGGCTACCTGGGCTTCGGCGGCGAGGCCCACGAGGGCAACGTCGACTGGTCCGGCTCGGAGTCCGAATCCGCTGCGGCAAGCGGTAGTTGGTGGTTCGACGGCAACTCCCAGCACGGAAAGCTGTCGATCAACGGTTGCCAGATAGTCGGCTGGATCGGCGAGATCCTGCCCGCCTCACCACGGGTCGACGGGGTGAACCCCCCGGCCGTCGTCGGCGCAACCGACAGCACGACCTCGTCGACCACGACCACGCCGACGGCGGGCGGCTGAGACGGTGATGGTGGACACCTCCAGGCTCGACCAACTCGGCGCGGCACTGTACGACTTCATCGACAGCCAGTTCGCCCAGCCGAGCGACGGGCCGACCACGGTCGCGTTCCTGCCCGGTGCCGTCGCCGTCCGCCCGGACACCTTCTACCAGAACGGAGTGGTCAACCCGGCACTGGTCGGTACCTGGTTGACCACGGTCGTCGACCGGGTCGCCCCGGTGCTCAACAGCCAGTTCAGCGCGGGCGGCGCCACCGCCGGCGACATCATGACGGCAGTGACCCAGCTCGCGGCCCCGGCGGCACCCGTCGGCAGTGACACGGCGAACGCCTTCGTCCGACTCAAGGAGGAGTCCGCCCAGGCGATCGGACCCGTCGGAGCGCCCAAGGAGATCAGGACGGCGCCGCTCGACTGGTACGCCCCCGACAGAGTGGCGAGCTGGCCCGGGTACCAGTCCACCCGCTCCGTCACCGCCCCCGGGCCGGACGCCTCCGACCAGCCCCCGTCCGATGCCGGACCAGATGCGGGGAACCAGTCCCTGTGGTCGTGGCGCCGTGACGACGGATCCCAGAGCGACCAGGCGGCTGCCGCGCCCGCCACCAACGGCTCGGACAGTGACGAGAATCCTCCCGCGGCCTCGCCGACCCCCGTCGGCGCCTCTGCCCTCACCCTGACCATGAACTACTTCCAGGTCGCAATGTCCCGGTCGGGCTGGTGGAACGACGTCCTGCTGAACAGCCCACTGTGGTACCTCCCTGGCGAGAGGGCCGGATCGCTGCTGCCTGGCAGCCTCCCGGTCGGCACGCCGTTCGGTCTGCCGGTGACGATGATCCTCACCGCGAACGTCGAGGTGTCCGGGCAGTGGACAGGGGACGACCTGGCGGCGGCGACCACCAGCACGCACTTCGGACCCTGGCAGTTGCCGACCGATCCGTTCGGGCCCGGTGAGGTGTCCGCGGAGAGCGCGGTGCTGAGCATTCCCGACATGCAGGTGATCGCCTTCGTCTGCCAGATGCTGCCCGTACTCCCGCCGGTGAGCGACCCGGCCCTGCCCGCTGCGCCGCCCCGGCAGTACCAGCCGTTTCCCGGAACTGACTTCTTCTCGCCCGGTCGCCGCAGTTCGGTCATCGCGGCCATGCACAACCGCCTCGTCGCCGTCGGCTGCGGCCGTTACCGGAGCACTGTCGGCGAGGACATCTGGGGGAGCGGGGACCAGGCGTCCTACCACTCCTGGCAACTCACTCTCGGCTACCAGGGCTCCGCCGCCGACGGCATTCCCGGCCAGGCGAGCTGGGACAGCCTGCAGGTGCCGTTCGTCACCCTCTCCCCCTAGCCGACACCTCACAAGGAGGAAGCCCGATGGCCGCACGCAGCGTCCAGATCACCCTGCACAACCACAGCGACCAAGACCTCACCCTCACTTCCAACGACCTCCCGGGTGGCGAGTGGACCACCCAGCCACCGGACAACGTCGGCCCGCAGGCCGACACCACCTGGGCCTCGGAGTCCGACGGCATCGCCACCGGCACCCAGGGCAGCGCGGTGTACGCGATCGGCGGCGACGGCTCCTCCCTGAAGATCGCCTGGGACAACCCCTTCGCCGGAACCAACAAGTACGCCACCGACGTCAGTCCGGGCTTCGCGCTCTACCAGAGCGGATGGTCCGGCGACAACGTGAGCGTGGACTACGTGCTGGAGCCCTCCACGCCGCACAACACCACCTTCCGGCCCTCCCAGCACGGCTTCCCGTTCGACAACAGCTGGACCAGCGCCCCGCTCACCTCGATCGACCTCGGGGTGGCCACCATCCCCATCGGCAACGCCGAGTACGGATTGTGCGGCGGCATGGTCTACGCGGCACTCGACTACTGGGCGGCGTCGCTGCCCGTCCCGCAGGACCGGCCGGATCCGGCCGCCCCCGGGACACCGCTCTACGACTACCTGGTCAGCCGGCTCTTCGACAGCTTCGACCTGCCCTCACTGCCCGTGACCCTGCTCACCATCGGCAACCCCGCGTACCCGGACACCGGAAGCGCCGGAAACCCCTTGGAAGGCCGCTCCCCGATCATCATCAAGGATGCCTGGCCACAGATCCGCACCTGGATCGACAGCGGATTCCCCGCCCCGATCTGCCTGGTGAAGGCTCTGTCCGCCAACCCGATGGACCTGCAACACGACCACCAGGTAGCGGCGTGGGGCTACCAGATGAGCGGCAACCAGGTGACGCTCTGCCTCTACGATCCGAACCTCCCCGGGCGTGACGACCTCACCCTCCAGTTCGACGAGGCCGACATCCTGAACCCGCCCAACATCTCGCCGTCCGACCCGGCTCAAGGCCAGATCTTCTGCTTCGTCACCACGGCCTACACCCAGAAGACACCACCGTCCTGACCCCGCGACGTCGAAAAGAACGCCCTGGAGGCTGCCATGCTCCGACTTCCGCTCCTGGCCGCGTCCCCAGCCGATACGCCTTCGCCGTCCCCCAGTCCCACGCCGGGAGGCTCGGCCGTACTCACCTGGGGGCAGACCCTCGCCGCCCTGCTGATCATCGCCGGAGTGATCATCGCCATCGGCTTGGTCCTCTGGGGAGCCTCCGCCGCGAAGGGCGTGATGGGCAGCGTCGCGCGCAGCTGGATCGCGCTCGCCCTGATCGCCGGACTCCTGTCCGCCACCGTACTCGCGTTCGCGGTCAACGACTCCACCACCCGCAGCACCCTCATCGGCGCCCTCGGCGCAGCCGTCGGCGCGGCCACCGCGTTCTACTTCTCCTCAAAGTCGACCGACCAGGCCCACGACCTGCTCACCACCTCCGTGGGCACCGAAACCGTACCGGATCTGACCGGACGCACCGCGGACGACGCCATGCGGGTGCTGAGCACGACCACGCTGAGACTGATGACCGACCCGACCTCACCCGCCCCTGCCGTCGGCGAAAACGTCGTGAAACAACAGCCCCCCGCCGGCACGGCGGCGTCCAAGGGAACCACGGTCCTGGTGATCTACGGCTGACACGGCTCCTGGGTCGGGCTGTGGGGGCGTGTACGACGGCCGTCTCGGCAAGCACACCGAGGGATGTCGAAGGCGGTACCGTCCACCGCGACCAGCCGCCAGTGGCGAAACCACGCGCCGACCGTCCCCTTCGTGGCCACGGGGTGGCAGACCCGGGCGAACAGCGCCCGCAGCGGCTCCGGACCCAGCCGCAGCCGGAAGCCACCTCATCAACCGGCTCGGGCGGGAACGCCCGCGTCAGCACTCCCGGCGCAATTCGGTCCGAGAACCACTCCACCCGCCGACGACTTCACCTGTCCAGTTCAGCAAGGAGGCACCATCATGCTGAAGGGAATCGACGTTTCCAGCTACCAACCGGCTGCCCTCAGCACCAATGGCCTGTCGTTCGCGTTCGTCAAAGCAACCGAGGGCACCGACTACGTCAACCCCAAGCAGGCCGCCCAGTCGCAGTCGGCCCGCGGCTCGGGGCTCGTCGTCGGCTTCTATCACTTCCTGAGGCCGGGTGACGTGCAGACACAGGCCCAGTGCTTCGTCGAACGCTGCCTGAGCCTGCCGAACGACATCCTCGCGTGTGACTGGGAGGCCGAGGGCGGTACGGCGCCCACCTGCGCGGAGAAGGACCAGTTCCTGGCGGCGGTCAAGCAGTTGCGACCGAACCACCGGATCGTCCTGTACTGCGACGTGGACTTCTGGCACAACCGTGACAGCACGTCGAACTGCGGGGACGGTCTGTGGATTGCCGATTACAGCCATCCGGCGGGGCAGCCCGCTGTTCAGCACCAGTGGCTCTTCCACCAGTACAGCCAGGCCCCCGTTGACCAGAGCGTCGCGAACTTCGAGACCGCTGGCCAGTTGAGGCAGTGGGCGGGGCAGTAGGCCGCCCGCCGGTGTGGCGGGCGGGTTCGGCCCCCGTGTGCGCCGGGCCCTCGGCGCCGACGGCCATCAGGTCGCCGTGCGAGCGCAGCCAGTCCAGCAGTCGCCGGTAGCCGTCGGGTGCAGTCAGGCGTACCTGGCAGCTCGGCAGCGGTCGCTCCGCCGCCGCCACCTTGGCCTGCGTCTCGGCCCGGTCACCCACGCCGTGATCGACCACGCACATGCCCCGGTCGCCGTCGTGCCGCACGGCCGAGACGGCGCAGTGCCTTCCCGGGGATCAGGCACAGGACATCACCGCGCGGATGCCGCGTCCACCTGGTGGGGACACGGCATCCGCGCGTCCGGCCTGCTCCCGGTGCATGGGAAGCGGTGGTCGGTCGTTGGCATGCTGGGTCCGCCCGGTAACATCAGCGCGGACGGGACCGCAACGTCGCCCGTGGATGCCCAACCCGGGCCGTATGAGAGGGGAGACGGGGCCGACTATGACGACGCCATCGATAGGTGAGCAGGAGCCCCAGGCGACTGTGCGTGAGCTTGAGTCGATGCTGGACGCGGTCACCGATCAGGCTTTGATCAAGATCAGCCCAAGTGGGCAGGTGGTTCGCTGGAGCCGCGCTGCCGCGTCGATGACGGGTTACACCGACGCCGAGGTGGTGGGGCGGTCGGTGTCGGTGCTGCACACCGCGGAGGACCGCGACGCCGGACTGCTGGATCAGGAACTGGCCGCGGCGCGCAAAGAGCGTCGGTGGAGTTTTGAGGGCTGGCGGATCCGCAAGGGGGGCGAGCGTTTCCTGGCCAGGGTCGCTCTGACGCCGGTTCTGGGCGAAGAGGGCGCAGTGACCGGCTTCATTCTGGCCCTGCGGGATGTCACTGAAAGTGCGCGGGCCGAGTCGCTGTTCCACGGTCTGCTGGAGTCGGCCCCGGACGCCATGGTGATCGTGGGCCCGGACGGGCGCATCGTACTGGTCAACCGACAGACCGAGACGCTGTTCGGCTTCGAACGCGGGGAACTGGTCGGCCGGGAGATAGAGGTGCTGGTACCGCCGCGGTACCGCGACCGCCACGTAGGCCACCGCAACGGCTTCCTCACCGGGCCCCGGCTGCGGCCGATGGGCGAGGGACTCCAGCTGTCCGGAATGCGCAGGGACGGCACGGAGTTCCCCCTCGAGATCAGCCTGAGCCCGCTCCAGACGGCCGAGGGTCTGCTGGTTGCCGCAGCGATCCGCGATGTCACCGAGCGCAGGGAGACCGAGCAGCGGCTGCAGCGCCAACGCGACGAGATCCTGGAGCTGTCCACGCCGGTGATCCAGGTGTGGGACAAGGTACTTGCGTTGCCGATCATCGGGACCTTGGACACCCTGCGAGCCACCCGGCTGACCGAGGGCCTGCTGGAGAAGATCGCCCAGACTCAGGCGGAGGTGGCGATCCTGGACATCAGCGGGGTGCCCACCATCGACACCCAGGTGGCTCAGCATCTGCTGAAGACCGTCCAGGCGGCTGCGCTGATGGGGGCGGTGAGCATTCTGAGCGGGGTGCGGCCGGAGACCGCGCAGTCCATGGTGCACCTGGGCATCGACATGGGGCGCCTGCGGTCGCGCAACACCTTGCAGGACGCGTTGCAACTGGCACTGGCGCTGCTGGCCGAGCGGGCCGGGACCGCCGAGACCGCCACCCGGGCGCTGTCCATGGGGGGTTCGCTGTGAGCGACGACGTCGTACCGGTGATGCGGATCGGTGACACGCTGCTGGTGGCGTTGCAGGGCGACCTGGACGACACGACCGTGGTCCAGATCGAGGAGCAGCTCACCCGGGAGGTCGCGCGCACCGGTGCATCCGGGATGTTGATCGATGTGAGCCGGCTGAGCATGGTCGATTCGTTCATCGCACGGGTGCTGGCGCGAATCGTGGCGATGATCCGGCTACTGGGAGCCCAAGCCGCGATCGTGGGAATTCAGCCCGCGGTGGCCATCACACTGGTGGAACTGGGTGTCCCGATGGGCCATTTGGACACGGCGCTCAACGCCGAGCAGGGCCTGGCACTGCTGCAGCGGCTGCGCCGCGCCGAGAACGGTGCGGTCCGGCTGTGACCTGGAACACCACAACGGACGCGGAGCCGGCCGTCTTCGCGATCGCCCATGAGGCCGATCTGATCCGGGTCCGCAAGGTCCTGCGTGCCGAGGCCGAGGCAGTGGGTCTGGGCCTGGTCGACGCGACCAAACTGATCACGGCCGGAAGCGAGTTGGCTCGTAACATCCTCAACTACGCCACCGGGGGCCGCGGCCGGATCCGCGCCGAGCAGGTGTACGAGCAGGGGCGCCGGGGAGTGCGAGTCACCTTCGCCGACGACGGTCCGGGCATCGCCGACATCGAGGCGGCGATGACCGACGGCTTCAGCACCAAGGGCAGCCTGGGCCTGGGCCTGCCGGGGTCGCGACGGCTGGTGGACGACCTGACCCTCACATCGGGCGCCGACTCGGGCACGACCGTGGTGATCGTGAAGTGGCAGCGGTGACCGGGGTGCGGCAATGAGCGAGAACGAACACCGCCTCCACGCAATCGAGGCAGAGGAGGACGTGGGCGCCCTGCGCCGGGCGGTCGCCCGGATGGCAGTCGGCCAGCACGGCCTTCCTGCGGGCGTGGCCGAGTTGGTGGCCACCGAGCTCGGCACCAACCTCGTGAGGCATGCCCACCCCGGGGGATACGTGCTGGCCCGCAGGGCCGCAGACGGGATCGAGCTCATCTCTGTCGACCGCGGCCCGGGAATGACCGCGGCGTCCCTCACTCCCCCGGTGGACCTGGTGCCGTCCTCGAATCGTCGTGGCGGTCTGAATGCCGGGTTGGGCGTCGTACGGCGCAACTCCGTCGAGTTCGACTGGTACTCCACCCGGGGAGGCACGGTCGTCTACGCCCGGCTGGGCGCCAACCCCTCAGGCACAGCAGGTCGTTGGTGTTTCGGCGGAGTCAATGTCCCGCTGGGCGGTGACGGCGAGTCCGGAGACGCGTGGTCGGTCACGCCTGGCGAGCGGCTGACCGCCCTGGTCGTCGACGGCCTCGGCCACGGCGCCGGTGCTGCCTTGGCGGCGAGCGCCGCGATCACCACGTTCGAGCACGGCCCGGTCACCGCCCTCGACCACTTCATCCAGCGAGCCCATCAGGCGATGCGCGCCACCCGGGGCGGTGTCCTGGGCGCGTGCGTCATCGACCCCGAGGACGGCGAGCTCAGCTATGCGGCGGTCGGCAACATCACCGGACGGATCATCACCAACGGTCACCGCTCGGTCCATCTACTGGACCGCCCGGGCACCCTCGGTACCCATCTCCCCGTTCCGCGCACACACCTCCAGCACTGCCGCTGGCAACCCGGCTCGACCCTGGTGCTGACGTCCGACGGGATCCGCTCCGGCTGGAACCTGGAAGACCACCCCCGCCTGCTGGAGCACCACCCGGCGATCATCGCCGCGGTCGTGCACCGCGACCACGCACGGCCCTCTGACGACGCCACCGTGCTCGTGGTCCGCGACCGCAACGGCATGTCATGATGATGCCCGGCATATGACGGACGACGGAGGACAGTTGGCCATCGGAGAGCTCCGCGACACCCAGCCCGCCGACAGCGCGGAGCTGATCGCCGACCTGCGCCAGGAGCTCGACGACACCAACCGGGGCCTGATCGCGCTGCACACCGAACTCGAGGCGGCCCAGCGCGCGGCGTCCCGGCTCGCGGCCATCGTGACGTCTTCGAACGACGCCATGATCTGCGTCGATCCTGCGCCCACCCACCTCGTCCAGACCTGGAACCCGGGCGCTCAACGCCTGTTCGGCCATACCGAGCAGCAGATCGTCGGGCAGCCGGCCGACGTACTCCTGCCCGGTGGGGCGATGGACGCCCTCCACGCCGCAGTGGCGGAGATCCGCGCCGGTGGACGCGCCGAGCCGCACGAGACCCGGTGGCGCCGATCGGACGGCACCGAGGTCGATGTGGCCGTCACCGTCTCGGCGATGTCCGGCGCCGACGGCACGTTGATCGGCTTCTCCACCGTGGCACGGGACATCACCGCGCAGCTCGCCGCCCAGGCCGAGCTGGCCGCCGCCCGTGCCGAACGCGAGGTACAGGGGGATCGCGACCGTATTGCCCGCGACATGCACGACCTCGTCATCCAGCGGCTGTTCGGCGGCGCCTTGACACTGGAGTCCACCCTGGGCCTGCTTGCCGACCGGCC
This sequence comes from Kitasatospora sp. NPDC059673, assembly GCF_042734215.1. Lineage (NCBI taxonomy): Bacteria > Bacillati > Actinomycetota > Actinomycetes > Kitasatosporales > Streptomycetaceae > Kitasatospora > Kitasatospora sp. NPDC059673. Next base: position 86,637 of record NZ_JBHWEN010000010.1, read on the forward strand.
GCAGGTGGGTAACCGGGTCCGGCGGGTCAGAGACGACCTGGACGACACCATCCGGGTCATCCGCTCCATGATCTATGCCCTGCGCGAGCAGAAGCAGGACAGGGACGGCAAGGGTCTGCGCTCGCGACTGGTGGCAACCACCGACCGGGCCACCGAGACGCTCGGCTTCGCCCCGGCGCTGCGGATGACCGGCCTCCTGGACACCGACGTGTCCACCGAGTTCGCCGACCAACTGCTGGCCGTGCTGGGCGAGGCCCTTTCCAATGCGGCCCGGCACGCCCACGCCACCGCCGTCGACGTCAGTGTCGAAGTCACCGCCGCGGATCTGTGCCTGCGAGTGAGCGACAACGGCCGGGGCATCGACCCGGCCGTCACGCGCCGCAGCGGACTGGCGAACCTGCGCTCGCGTGCCGAGGAACTGGGCGGCACCTTCGCCCTCGTCGCGAACCAGCCGGCCGGCACCGTTCTCGAATGGATCGTCCCCCTCAGCGGCAGTCACAGCTGACCGGACGTCCCTGACGCGACCGGCACTCGCTGACGATGTGCCGACCACCATCGCGCAACGGCGTATGTTCGCGCACGACGGGGATGCCTCCAGCTGATGGCCCGCAACAAGGGTGGGCACGTCCACCCGCCGCCTACCTAGCCGCTGTTGGTGCGCTGGAAGGTGAGTTCGGACCGCTCGGAATCCGCCCCACCGCGGGCAACTGCTGGGCCGGACAAGGCAGGCCGGATCGGCTGCCGGTGACCGCCGGCAGTCCCCCTTCCCGGGCCTTACATCCCGGCGGCGGGCGGTGGGCCGGGGCCGTTCGAGTGAGGCACAGGACGGGCAGGGACCACCGGCCCGTTCCCCTTGCAGAATGTGGCCTGTTCGGCCCTGCGGAGGATCCGGCCGCGGGGCGACGATGAAGGCCGACCGCCCGCCGGCGGTCGGTGAAGCCGGCAGACTCCGAGGAGAGCGCAGCCATGTCCGACACCCCCAGTTCGGCCCCCGGTGGACCGTCCGACGAGGAGGTCTGGGCGCTCGACGCCCACTGGCGGGCCGCCAACTACCTCGCGGCGGGCCAGATCTACCTGATGGCCAACCCGCTGCTGCGCGAGCCGCTGCGCCCGGAGCACATCAAGCCCCGCTTGCTGGGCCACTGGGGCACCTCGCCCGGCCTGAACCTGGTCCACACCCACCTCAACCGCGTGATCAAGGCCCGGGGCCTGGACGCGGTCTGCGTCTGGGGACCCGGGCACGGCGGGCCCGCCGTGCTGGCGAACTCCTGGCTCGACGGCAGCTACACCGAGACCTACCCGAGCGTCACCCGGGACGCGGACGGCATGGCCCGGCTGTTCCGGCAGTTCTCCTTCCCCGGCGGCGTGCCCAGCCACGTCGCCCCCGAGACACCGGGTTCCATCCACGAGGGCGGAGAACTCGGCTACGCGCTGTCGCACGCCTACGGCGCCGCCTTCGACAACCCAGGCCTGCTGGTCGCCTGCGTCATCGGCGACGGCGAGGCCGAGACCGGACCTCTGGCGGCCTCCTGGCACGGCAACAAGTTCCTCGACCCGGTGAACGACGGCGCCGTCCTGCCGATCCTGCACCTCAACGGCTACAAGATCGCCAACCCGACCGTCCTGGCCCGGCTGCCCGAGGCGGAACTCGACGCACTCCTGCGCGGCTACGGCCACGACCCGCTGTACGTCACCGGCGAGGACCCGCTCACCGTCCACCGGGCGATGGCCGAGGCCATGGACACCGCACTGGAGCGGATCGCCGCCCTCCAGCACGAGGCCCGCGCCGAGGGCAGCACCCGCCGACCGTACTGGCCCCTCATCGTGCTGCGCACCCCCAAGGGCTGGACCGGCCCGGCCGTGGTGGACGGACTGCCGGTCGAGGGCACCTGGCGCGCTCACCAGGTCCCGCTCGACCAGGTCCGCGACAACCCCGCGCACCTGCGGCAGTTGGAGGAGTGGCTGCGCTCCTACCGGCCGGAGGAACTCTTTGACGAGAACGGCCACCCGGCGGCGCCGGTCCTCGACTGCGTCCCCGAAGGCCAACGTCGCCTCGGCGCCAACCCGCACGCCAACGGCGGCCTGCTGCTGCGCGACCTGCCGATGCCGCCGCTGGAGCGCTACGCCGTACCCGTGGACAAGCCCGGCGCCACTCTGCACGAGCCGACCCGGGTCCTGGGCGACCTGCTGGCCCAGGTGATGGCAGACACCGCCGAGCGCCGCGACTTCCGTCTGGTCGGCCCGGACGAGACCGCCTCCAACCGGCTCCAGGCCGTCTACGCGGCCACCGGCAAGGCCTGGCAGGCGCAGACCCTGCCCGTCGACGAACACCTCGCCCCCGACGGCCGGGTCATGGAGATCCTCTCCGAACACACCTGCCAGGGCTGGCTGGAGGGCTACCTCCTCACCGGCCGCCACGGCCTGTTCTCCTGCTACGAGGCCTTCGTCCACATCGTCGACTCCATGGTCAACCAGCACATCAAGTGGCTGCGCACCACCCGTGCCCTGCCCTGGCGCGCCCCCATCGCCTCGCTCAACTACCTGCTCACCTCGCACGTATGGCGCCAGGACCACAACGGCTTCTCGCACCAGGACCCCGGCTTCGTCGACCACGTCCTCAACAAGAGCCCCGAAGCCGTCCGGGTCTACTTCCCGCCGGACGCCAACACCCTGCTCGCCACCGCCGACCACGTCCTGCGCAGCCGCGACTACGTCAACGTCGTGGTCGCCGGCAAGCAGCCCTGCTTCGACTGGCTCACCCTCGACCAGGCCCGCGTCCACTGCGCCCGGGGCGCCGGGATCTGGGAGTGGGCCGGTACCGAGGACGGCACCCGCGAACCCGACGTCGTGCTCGCCTGCGCCGGGGACGTTCCCACCCAGGAGGTCCTCGCGGCCGCCCAGCTGCTCCGTAGCCATCTGCCCGACCTGGCCGTCCGAGTGGTCAACGTGGTCGACCTGGCCCGGCTGATGCCCTCCGAGGAGCACCCGCACGGCATGCCCGACGCGGAGTTCGACGCCCTGTTCGGCCGCGACCGACCGGTGATCTTCGCCTATCACGGCTACCCGTGGCTGATCCACCGCCTCGCCTACCGCCGCGCCGTCCACCCCCACCTGCACGTGCGCGGGTACAAGGAGTCGGGCACCACCACGACGCCCTTCGACATGGTGGTCCGCAACGACCTCGACCGCTACCGGCTCGTCATGGACGTCATCGACCGGGTGCCCGGCCTCGCCGTCCGGGCCGCCGCCCTGCGCCAGGAGATGGCCGACCGGCGCTCCCGCCACCACGACTGGATTCGGGAGCACGGCACCGACCTGCCCGAGATCACCGACTGGACCTGGTAGGGCTGACGTGGAACCAGGGGGGCCGACCGTCAGGAGACCAGCACCGTGGACCTACCCGTCGCCGTCGGAGTGGACGGCTCCGACCCCAGCCTGGCCGCCGCCGACTGGGCCGCCCGCGAGGCGCTGCTGCTCGGCCGCGCGCTGCGCGTCCTGCACGCCCCGCCCCTGACGCCCCAGCTGCTCCCCGGCCGGCCCGCCGGGCGCCTGCCGGACCCTGATGCCCTGTTGCACGAGGTCTGCCATGTTCTGGCGGTGCGGTACCCCCGGTTGGAGATCCGCTCCGACGAGGTCCACGACCTCGCCCCCGCGGCGCTGCTGGCCGCGGGGGAGGACGCCGAACTGCTCGTCGTCGCCGCCCGCGGTACCGGCGGCTTCCCGGATCTGCGGGTCGGGTCCACCGCCCTGCACCTGGCCGCCCGGGCCGGCTGCCCGACCGTGGTGCTGCCGGTGGACCCGCCGGGCCCGGATCCGCGCGAGCAGATCGTGCTCGGGCTGGACGCCCGCCGACCCGCCGAGGCGGCCCTGGAGTTCGCCTTCGCCGCCGCGCACCGCCACGGACTGCCGCTGCGGGTCGTGCACGCCTCGGCCACCGGCCTGCCGGACGACGAGGCCGGACTCCTCGCCCGCGTCCTCGCACCGTGGCAGGCCGCCCACCCCGAGGTCGAGGCCGTCCCGGAGAGCACAGGCGCGGGAGCGGGCCCGGCACTGGTGGAGGCGTCGGCCAAGGCCCGACTGCTGGTGCTGGGCAGGCGGCCCGTGCTCCTGGTCGGCGCGCTCGGCCCGGTCGGCCACGCCGTCCTGCACCACACGCTCTGCCCGGTCGCCGTCGTCCCGGACGCGTGAGCGGGACCTTCGGGCCGTACCGGAGGGCTGCTCGGCCTCTGTGACCGCCCCGGGGCGACCGCGAGTCCGTTCCGGAGACCCCGGGTCGCTCGCAGCCGTGCCGCGGCCGTCGAACGAGGAAGAAACGTCGTCATGACGCACGCCGTAGTGGTCGGAGTCGACGGATCGGAACCGAGCAAGGCCGCGGCCGCATGGGCCGCTCAGCAGGCCGGCCGCTGCGGATGATCCACGCCGGCGCGGCGGAGGCGTTCGCACCCAGGGAGCCCGACGGCGGCGGTGAGTCCCTTCCGCAGCCGGTGCTCGCCATGCGGGACCACATCGCGCGCGTGCTGCCGGGCCTGGAGATCACCTGTCGGCACGTCCCCGGCAATCCGGCGTACGCGCTGGTCGCCGCCGGCGGGCGGGACAGCCTGCTGGTCGTCGGCTCACGCGGATCGGGCGGGCTCACCGGCCTGCTGGTCGGCTCGATCGCGCTGCGCACGGTGGCGCGTGCCCACTGCCCCGTGGTTGTGGTGCGAGCCGGGGCGGACGGAGCGGCGGGCGACTCCGGTGATGTGGTGGTCGGGCTGGACAGCGCTCCGCCCAGCGGCGAGGTACTCGCCTTCGCCTTCGAACAGGCCGCCGCGCGGGCCGCGACGCTTCGGGCGCTCGAGAACCGCACGCTTCCTGCCGGGCCCTACCTGACGGAGGCCTCGGTGGGGCAGCCTGAGATCAGGGACTCCCTGGCGGCGGCGGAGCCGGTGCGTCGCCAGGACGCGCTCGCGCCCTGGCGCGAGAAGTTCCCCCAGGTGCGCGTCGAGGCCGAGGTGACGGCCTGGCCGGCCGGACGGGCGCTGGTGGAGGCGTCGCGGGGAGCCTCGTTGACGGTGGTGGGCCGTCGGACGTCGGGGCTGCACCCGGCCGCACCCTGGTCGGGCGGTGTAACGCATACCGTCCCGCACCACGCGCACTGCCCGGTCGCGGTCGTCCCGCACGACTGATCCGTCCGCACCGAGGTGGCCGTGGTACCGACGCTGGGCGTGGGCGCGGGCAACGTCCCGGCGTACGTCGAGCCGAGCGCGGACCTGAAGCGGGCGGTGAACGACGTCGTGCTGTCCAAGTCCTTCGACAACGGCATGATCTGCGCCTCCGAACAGGCCGTCGTCCTGGATGCGGAGATCCGCGACGCCGCGCTCACCGAGTTCCGCAGGCTCAAGGCGCACCACGCGAGCGCCGAGGAGAAGGCGCTGCTGGAGCGGTACCTGTTCGGCGCCGGCGACGGGACGGCCTGTGCGGGCGGTCGGCTGAACGCGGACGCGGTGGGCCGCTCGGCGGCACAGGTGGCCTCGGCAAGGACCTCCACCTGCGCTTCGTCCTCGTCCCCGGCCTGACGGGGCGCGCTGAGCCGGAAACCGCCGGAGCCGGCGACACCTGCCCCGGCGGGGCGGTGCCGCCGGCTCCGGCAGCGGGGCCTCGGCGTGCGGTGCTTCCGGGACGGCGGTGGGGGCTCAGCGGAGCCAGGCGTGCTCGCGGACGACCGGGAGAGCGGCCCAGCGGCGCCCCAGCCCCCAGGTGTCGCCGGCGCCGAGGGCGGCCAGCGCGAGGAGCAGCAGAGCGTAGACGACGTGGTAGTCGACGAGGGGGTTGTTGGAGCCGCTGGCGGCGCCGTTGGCGAGGTGGCGGGCGGGCGGCCACTCGGCGGCCCACATCAGGGCCAGCAGCAGGGTGCCGCCACCGGCGGCGACGCGCATCCCGACGCCGCCGACGAAGGCGAGGCCGATGCCGAGCAAGCCGAGCATGAACAGCCAGTCGGCCCAGTCCTGCCCGGCCCAGGCGTGGAAGGTGGACTGGAGCGGACCGGCCGAGACGTGGCTGAGGAAGCCCTTCGTCGGGGAGCCGCCGTTGAGCCAGGAGCCGGCCTCTCCGGTGGCGTAGCCGAGGCCGAACGTCTTGTCGAGGAAAGCCCAGAGGAAGACGGAGCCGACGGTGATCCTGGCGCCCGCGACCGCGAGCCCCGCCCCGGTGGTCAGGGCGACGGTGCCTGATGCCTCCCCGGAGCGCCGGGTCGCGACCGGGCGCCGGCCCGTGGTGAGACGGTGGGTGAACCGGGGGAGGTGCGGGTGGTGGACGGCCATGGCGAGCTCTCCTTGTCGATTTCCACGGTGGATCGGTCGTTTTGTGGTGCTGGGACAGGACCATCGGCCAGGCCCCGAGGTGCCGGAGCCGGGTCGTGCGGGTGGATCGGAGAGGCGGTCGGTGCCCGCCTCTCCGGTGTGAGCCGGTCGGGCTACTTGCGGTGCATGGTGTGCAGGGCCTGGCCAAGGACGTGCGGGTCGTGGTCGCCCTTGTAGACGGCCGGGGGCTGCCGGTCGAGGTCGAGGAGCTGTGCGACGGCGGTCCAGGCGGTGCGTACGGAGTACTCGACGGTGAAGACGACATCGTCGGGTACCTCGGCGTACTGGCCGATGAAGGCGAGGTTGGTGGAGCCCTTCGGGACCACCTGGGGCCGGTCGCCGTTGCTCCGTACCAGGAACTGGCTGGTGATGTACGGCATCAGGCAGGGGACGGCGGTCGAGGTTCCCGCGATCTTCTCGGCAGTGTCGGGATCGACGGCCAAGTGCTGGAGGACCTCCTGGAGGATCTCCGCGCCGCTGCACTCCCGCATCGGCTTCTGGACGAAGGTGCCGGGCTTGTCGGGGAAGAGGCCGTAGCCCCACCACACGGATACGTCCTCGGGCTGCTGCTGGTAGACCGGCTGGCGGTTGACGACGACGGTGAGCAGCCACGGGGAGTCGGTGAGGGTGAGCAGGCCGCCGCGGCCGGTCGGGCGGCCGGTGAACGTCTCCATCCAGTCGAGGAAGGCGGGGTCCTTGGCAGTGACGGTGAAGGACTCCCAGGTGGAGTCCTTGGGGCTGCGGTCGAACACCTCGGGGTGGCCGAAGTCCTCGCGCCCGCGGGCGATCCGGTGCCACAGCAGGAAGGAGTCGGGGCTGAGGGAGGTGTCCGGACCGTGCGGCGGGGCGGTGTGGGAGCCGAGGACGGAGTCGGCGGTCATCGAGCCGTTGGTGACGAACACGAGGTCGTCCTCGGCGACGGGGAGGTCGGCGTGCGCGCCTGCGAAGTGGATGCGCTCGACGCTCGTGCCCGGCCCGCTCCGGAAGGCCAGGTCCGCGACCCGGCGGCCGATGTGGATGTGGACCCCCTGCTCCAGGAGCCAGGCCGTGAGCGGCCGGATGATCGAGTCGTACTGGTTGTAGCGGGTCCGGTAGATCCCGGACATCGTCTCGAACTCCGGGAAGAGGTGGACGAAGCGCTTGAGGTAGCGCCGGAACTCGATGGCGCTGTGCCACGGCTCGAACGCGAAGGTGGTGCACCACATGTACCAGAAGTCGGTGGTGAAGAAGCCCTCGTCGAAGCAGTCGGTGATGCGCTTGCCGTCCAGCAGCCGCTCGGGCGTGGCCAGGCACTTGACCAGTTCGAGCCGGTGGTGTTCGGAGAATCCCATGGCGTGTCCGTCGCAGATCTCGCCACCTGCGCGCACCAGGCGGGCGGTGTCGTCCCAGGGGGATTCGTCGTGCGAGTCGAAGATGTCCTGGGTGGCCGACTTCGACGGGTCGTCCAGCGACGGAATGCCGGACAACAGGTCGAACGTGCAGCGGAACTGCGCCTCGAACATCCGGCCGCCGCGCATCGTGTACCCCGCCTCCGGCGTACCGCCCGCGTCCAGGCTGCCGCCGACTTCCTCCTGCCCCTCGTAGACGTGGATGTCGCCGCCGGCGAAACCCGCGTCCCGGATGAGGAAGGCTGCTGCGGACAGGGCGGCGATGCCGCCTCCGACCAGATGGGCCTTGGGCATCGGATGTCTCCTCAACTGTCGTGCACTGAACCGCCATCGGCTGGATGAGTGGCGATCCCGGCGATTGGCGCCGGGCGATCGAGTCCGTCGATCGGGGGTGCGGACGACAGCTTGCCCCCGGGCCGGCCGACGGGTCGTTGGGCCGTTGGGCGCCGGTGGTGGAACGACGGTCCCGATGGCGTCCCGGATTCACGGGACCGGCGGACCGTGACCTTCGGGCCCTACCGCTGGGCAACGTGGACCCTGCCGAACCTCAGTGCGGGAAGGAAGGGCTGATCGGGCGGACAGCTACCTCAGGAGCCGAGGAGGAGACCGATGAACAGTCCCGGACCGATCCTTGCCGTACCCACGCCCGTGCCCGTGTCCGTGCCCACGCCCGTGCCCACGCCCACGCCCGTGCCCACGCCCACGCCCGTGCCCGTGTCCCAGTCCCCGTCCGGGCCTGTGGTCGTCGGCCTCGGTCGCTCCGCGGCCGGCCGAGGAGCCCTGACCTGGGCGGCGGACGAGTCCGCCCGCACCGGCCGGGTGCTGCGGCTGGTCCATGTCCTGGAGCGGCCGCAGACCGATCCGGACGAGGACACCCCGCGACCGCTGGACGATCACCTCCGGGTCGGGGCCACATCGTCCTGGCACAGGCACGCAAGCTCGTCGAGCAGTGGCACCCCTGCCTGGAGACCGGGACCCGCGCGGTCGACGGGCCGCGGGCGCGCGGGCTGCTGGAGCAGGCCGCGGACGCCTCGCTCCTGGTCGTCGGAGCCAAGCGCAGGCCGGTTGTCGAGCAGGTGCTCTCGCTCCCGCCGATCGGCGTCCCGCTCAGCTCCCACGCCCCCTGCCCGGTGGCGGTCGTCCGCGAGACGGCGGACACCGCCGCGAATGCCCCCAGGCCGCTGGTCGTCGTCGGAGTGGACGGATCGCCGGACTCCCCGGCGGCTCTGGAACTTGCCTTCGCGCAGGCCGGGGCACACGGTGCCGTGCTGCGCGGTCCAGGTCTGCCGGGCCCGGTCGGGGCGGACCTCCGCCACGCGCACGGCGGATCCGGGCCGGGCTGAGGCCGAACTGCACCGGGCAACCGGCGAGTTGCGCAAGGGTGATCGAGTCGAGGTCGAACACGAGGTGGTGTTCGGACATTCTGTGGGAGCACTGCTGGGCGAGGCCGCTCGGGGCCTGTGTCTCGTCGTCGGCTCGCGGGGCCTCGGCGGCCTCCGGGGGCTGCTCCTCGGGTCGGTGAGCCACGCTCCGGTCGAGACGCGGAGTGTCCACTGATCGTCGTCCCCCCGCGCAAGGGGCGCTGAGGGGCATGGCGCGGATTCCGGCCTCGGCCGCACACGCGGTCCGGGCGGGACGGCGGCCCCCAGACCGCACCGCACGGCATTCCCTTCGGCAAGGAACTCACGGCCCTGTGCCGGGCAAGGGCCGGCCTGAAGGTCCCGGCCTCCGGACCCGTTCGGTCCTTCGCAACAGTCGCTGCAATGCCGATGGTTGAGACCGACGAGAATACGAAGGAGAAGACACGTGAGCGAGCAGACCGGACCGGAACAGCGGATCGTGGTCGGTGTCGACGGATCGCCGGCATCGGTCGACGCGCTCCGGTGGGCCGTCGGCCAGGCCGCCTGCGGGGCGCCGTGGTGGAGGCCCTGATCGCGTGGCAGCATCCGGTGGCCACCGGGTGGACGGTGCCGATCGAGTCCTACGCGGACTTTCCGGGCATCGCACGGAAGACCCTCGACGACAGCGTCAGCGAGGCGACCGGTTCCGACGCCCCGGTCGAGATCAGGACCTGGGTGCAGGAGGGGGGCGCCGCCGAGCGCCTGCTGGACGCGGCCCGCGGCGCCGAACTCCTGGTCGTCGGCAGCCGGGGCCACGGCGGTTTCACCGGCGCCCTGCTCGGCTCGGTCGGCCAGCACTGCGTCCACCACGCGCCCTGCCCGGTCGTCGTGGTCCGCCACCCCAAGGACTGACGCGCACACCCCGTAACCGCCGCGCGGCCGTGCCGCCGACCTGAAAGGAGCGAACCGACCATGCGACACCGGATCGGGGAGAACTGATGACGTCGGCCGTCGCACGTGAAGCCCGACACCGGCTTCAAGGAGATCGCCCGGCTGCTCGCCGAGCACGACATCACCGCCGTGCCCGTCCTGGACCACGAGGACCGGCCGCTCGGCGTGGTCTCCGAGGGCAACCTGCTGCTCAACGAGGCGGCCCAGGAGGACCCCGCAGGACTGCCGCTCACCCCGGACCCGCCGCCCCGCGAGCGCGCCCGCAGCCGGGCGACCACCGCTGTGGGCCTGATGACCGGCCCGGCCGTGTGCGCGCGCCCGGAGTGGACGGTCGTCGAGGCCGCCCGACTGATACAGAGCGAGCGCGTCAAGCGTCTGCCCGTTGTCGACGAGGCCGGCCGCCTGGTGGGCATCCTCAGCCGCAGCGACCTGCTCCGCGTGTTCCTCCGCCACGACGGGGCCATCCGCGAGGAGATCCGGGCCGAGGTCCTGCGCCGCACCCACCTGCCGGGATCCGGCACCGGCCGCCGTCGAGGACTTCGACGGCGGCCGACCGGTACGTTCGCGCCCGGAGGAAGATCATTTTCCCGAGCCGCCCTCCAAGCAGCACCGATCGGTCGGGGTCCCTCTGTCGCAACTGCCCGAGCGCAGGGCCTCGATTGCTGGAGAAAGCCACCGGCGGGAGGATCGCCCCCAGGCTCGCAACCTGGCCCGACAGTGCCCGGTGTCGGCCTGGCGGGCCGTCAGAAAAGTCAGCAAAAACTCAGCATTCATCCGCCCGCAGCCTGCAAAACCTGCCCATACATGGGAATCGACCTGTGCTGGCAAGCTCTGCGGAGGTCCCCGTCCCCGGTACCCGTCGGCGCTGACGGCCGCGCCGAAAGCGGTCGCGGAGCACCCCCTCGTGGACTGTGTCCGCGACCGTCTGTAGGAGGCGTTTTAGCAGGTCAGAAGCGGTTTCCACGGGCCTTGAGGGCCACGTTCGGCAGCTCCGGAGCGGGCAGCCGGTCGCCCGGGTAACCCTGGACCTCGCCGAACCGAACCCCCTTCTCCCAGTCGGTTCGTGCTTGGACGATCTCCTCACCGGATCGGCCGATGAAGTTCCACCACATGACGATCTGTTCGTCGAAGGGGGTGCCGCCGAGGAGGATCAGGCGGGCGGGGGTGGGGGAGGGGTTGGTGAGGCTGAGGGTGGTGGCGCCGGGCGGGAGGTAGCCGAGGTCGGCGGGGTGCAGGGGGGTGCCGGCGAAGGTGATGTCGCCCTGGTCGACGAGGAGGCCGTGCTCGAAGGCGGGGTCAACGTCGAGGGTGAGGGTGGCGCCCGGGTCGAGGACGAGTTCGGCGCCCAGGAGCGGGCTGAAGGTGGGAACGGGGGAGGTGTCGCCGGCCAGCGTGCCGAGGAAGACGCGGGCCTCGGCGCTGTCGAGGGCGACGGGGCTGGGGACGTGGTGGTGGAAGTCCCGGGCGGTGTGGCGGTGTTCGTCGGGGAGCGCGACCCACAGCTGGACGCCGTGCAGAACGCTGGTGGCGGCCGTGGAGGTCTCGGAGTGGGCGATGCCCCGACCGGCCGTCATGAGGTTGAGCTCGCCGGGGCGGACGAAGGCGTGCACGCCAAGGCTGTCGCGGTGCTCGATCTCGCCGCTGAACAGCCAGCTGACGGTCTGCAGGCCGATGTGCGGGTGAGGGGCGACGTCCATCCCGCCGGTGGTGGCGACGTCGTCGGGGCCGTAGTGGTCGATGAAGCACCAGGCGCCGATCAGGGTGCGCTCGCGCTGGGGGAGAGTGCGGCGGACGGTCATCGCGCGCGGCCCGCCGAGCGGGACGTCCCGCGGCGGGAGGACCCGGACGGTGGCCGGGCGGGGCCCGTTCTCGGTGGTGCTCATGGTGGTGCTCCCTCCCGTGCCGTCCGGAGACCGGAGTCTCCGTGCGGCCCGTTCCACAAATCGTTTCAGCTTCAACTATTATGGAGGGTATCGTCAGACAAATGCCAGCACGCAGGCGGAGGAGCTCCAGGTGACCGAGGTGGCGAACACCACGACCAGCACAACCGGCCGGCGGGTCTACATCGACAAGCAGCACCCGCAGGCCTTCCGGGCCCTGCGGTCCACCGCCGAGACGGTCCGCGAGGTCGCCGCCGAGGCCGGACTCGACCGCCGCCTCGTCGAACTGGTCAACCTGCGGGTCTCGCAGCTCAACGGCTGCGCCTACTGCCTGGACGTGCACACCAAGGCCGCCCTGCAGGCAGGCGAGAGCGTGCAGCGGCTCGGCGTGCTGAGCGCCTGGCGCGACACCGCGCTGTTCGACGAGCGCGAGCGGGCCGCACTGGCGCTGGCCGAGGCGACCACCCACCCCGCCGACGCCACCGCCCAGGACGTGGCGTACGCGCAGGCCCGGGCGGTGTTCGGGGACGAGCAGATCTCGGCCGTGATCTGGGTGGCCGTGACCATCAACGCCTTCAACCGCGTCTCGATCCTGAGCAAGCACCCGGTCCGACCCACGCGCGCGGGCGCGCCCGCCGCTGCGAACGGGCAGGTGCTCATCAAGGGCTGACGTCGCGTCAGCGCTGTCGCTGTCGCTGTCGCTGTCGCTGTCGCTGCCGCTGCCGCTGTCGCCGTCACTGTCGCTGTCGCCGTCGTGGCCGAGGGCGGCGGGTCGGCCGCCGGAAAATGCGTGGCCGGCAGGACCGGGCGGGTGGCAGGGTCGGAGGATGGCCCAGCAGCACAGCTCGCCCCGCCGTCCGTCCCGCCAACCGCTCCGCGGGCCCGTCGCGCCCGGGCGGGTGTCCGAACTGCACGCCGTGCGCGCCGACTTCGACGACAGCACGATCGTGGTCTACCAGGCGTACGCGCCCGCGATCGCCGAACCCGCGCTGCGGGCCGGGCGGTTCGTCGCGCCGTTCTCGTTCCGGCGGATGACCTGGATCAAGCCCTCGCTGCCCTGGCTGCTGCACCGCAGCAACTGGGGCACCAAGCCGGGGCAGGAACGCATCCTGGCTGTCCGGATCACCCGACAGGGCTGGGAACGCGCGCTGGCAGCAGCCGAGTTGACCACCGGGGACCAGCAGCGGCTGGCGGCGGCCCAGGTGCACGTCCAGTGGGACCCGGAGCGGTCGCTGCGTGGCGCGGCGCTCAACCACTACAGCATCCAGGTCGGCCTGGGTCGGGAGACCGTCCGCGCGTACGCCGAGGAATGGATCGTCTCCCTCACCGACCTCACCCCGCAGATCCGGCGCGCCGCCGAACTGGTCCGCACCGGCCGCACAGAACAGGCCCGCCGCCTGCTCCCGGACGAGCGCCGCTACCCGCTGCCCGCCGAACTTGCCTCCCGCCTCTGCCGAGTGTGAAACCCCGCCGGTGCAACGGCCGCCCGGGGGCGGAACGGGCGCGGGTGCGGGGATGGGCGTGGGTGAGGGTGAGCGCTGGCGGGGATGGGCGTGGGTGAGGGTGAGCGCTGGCGGGGATGGGCGCGGGTGAGGGTGGGCGCACCGGGGATGGGCGCACCGGGGATGGGCGTGGGCGGGGAGGTGAACGGGCGGGGCGGTCGGCGCAGCGGCCGGGGGATGGGGAAGGGGAGGGGGAGGGGGGTCAAGCCAGGTCGGAAGGGCGGATCCGGTAGACCTGAAGGTTCAGGTCGTAGTACTTGGTGGTCTCGCCGACCCAGCGCATCCCGAGCCGCTTCGCCACCGCGTGCGCCCGGTCGTTCTTCGGCCGGGCCACCGCGAACACCTCCTCGACGTCCTGGGTGAACGCCCAGCGCAACAGCGCCCGGCCCGCCTCCGTCGCGTACCCCTGGCCCCAGGCGTGCGGGGCGAGCTGCCAGGTGATCTCCAGGTCCTCGTCGTAGGGAGGCAGCGGCCGGATGCCCAGCCCGCCGACCACCTTCTTGTCCTCCCGGCGCTCCACCGCCCACCGCCCACGCGGGGGCAGCAGCCCGGGCTGCTCCTGCGCCCAGGCCTGCAGCACCGAACGCATCGCCTCGACATCGGAGACCCGGGACATCGCCGGTGTCAGCCAGCGGGCGACGTCCGTGGAGCCGTACACGGCCAGCGCGTCCTCGGCGTCGTCGGGCGTCCAGTCGCGGACGACGAGCCGATCAGTGGTCAGGCTGATCCCCATGGCCGGGTCCTCCCTCATTCGATTGGCGGACGTCTCCTCCCCGGAGTGTGCGCCCCCGGCCCGCCCCAGTCGAGCCGAAGAGTCGGCCCTCGCTGTCCGTTGCTGATCGGCTACGCGGCAGGCCCTCGGGCCGGGTGTCCAGCCGTTCGCGGTCCGTTCCTCGGGGTGGGCGGGGCGCTGGGGGGTGGGGTGGGTGGGTGGTGCGGGGGCCGAGATGATCTACGCAGGGATAGTCTCTGCGGGGATGGTTTTCGTCGGGAGGTTTCGAAGGCGATCGGCCGTGGAGTTCATCCCTGCGGAGATAGTCTCCGCAGGGATGAACTCCCCGCGCCGACCGGTTCGGCGGAGACGGCCCACAGCGCAGGTTCAGCGGCGGCCCGCCAGCGGAATGCACAGGCCGTCCGCGCCGCCACCCTCCAGGGCCAGCGCGGTGCCGATCTCCTCGGGCAGCGCCGCCAGGCCCAGCAGAGCCAGCGCCAGTCCGGCGGTGGTGCGGTGCCAGTCGCCGGCCCGGCGCATCAGGGTGTGGCCGCTGCCGAACACCCGGTAGCCGGCCACCCGCGCTCCGTGGTCCCGGGCCCGCAGGGCGAACAGGTCGGTGTCCGCGGGCGGGGTCACCCGGTCGCGGTCGCCGTGCAGCATCAGCACCGACCGGCCCCGGAGGTGTTCGGTCGGCTCGTCCTGCGGGCACCACGGCGCCAGCGCCACCACCCCCTGCACGCACGGGTGCGCGGCTGCCCGCAGCGCCGCCCGGCCGCCCATCGAGTGCCCGATCAGCACCGTCGGCACCGGCCCGAGCGTCTCCGCCAACTCCGCCATCGCCGCCTCTGCGTCGCGGGCCGCGTCCGCGCGCTCACCGTTCCACCCCCGGCAGCGGTAGTGCACCGTGCCCACCGCCAGCGACCGTCCCGCAGCCCCGTCCGCACCGCGCTGCGCCGAGCGCCGCACCGCGCGCTCCACGGCCCGCGCGAACGGGCGCATCCGCAGGCCCGGCAGGTTCAGCGCCGGCACCGGCTCCGGGCCGAACTCCCGCCCACCGTGCAGTACCAGCACCGCCGCGTCCGGCGCCGCCGGCCGTACCCGCCAGGACAGTGCCCGGTGCGCCACCCTCGTCCCGCCCTCGCCGGAGTGCACCGCCAGCCGCCCGTCGTTCATCACACCGTCCCGTCACCGCGCCGACCTGGGCTGCCACTGTACGCGGACGCCACCGCCGACCGGGAGCCCAAAGATCGCCCGGTGCCCGAGTGCGGCAGCCCGAACCGCACAGGTCCGGTGAGGGACACCGGACCTGACTGCTCGTAGGGTGGCAGCATGCCCACGGCGGGCCGCACCGTCCGCCGGTTGGCACCCCAGTCGCAGCCCCGCCGCGCCCCTCGGGCCGTGGCGGGCCCGCGTCCCACCGGTAGAGCCGAGGAGAGCCATGGCCGACGTCCACCCGCCCCGCACCGACGGCACCCCGACCGCCGAACTCGGCGTCATCGGCGGATCCGGACTGTACGCACTGCTCGAAGACGCCACCGAAGTGCACGTCGAAACGCTCTACGGGCCGCCCAGCGACGCCCTGCTCATCGGCGAGGTGGCGGGCCGGCGGGTCGCTTTCCTGCCGCGTCACGGTCGCGGCCACCGGCTGCCGCCGCACCGCATCAACTACCGCGCCAACCTGTGGGCGCTGCATTCGCTCGGGGTGCGTCAGGTCCTCGGCCCGTGCGCCGTCGGCGGCCTGCGTCCCGAGTTCGGCCCGGGCACGTTGCTGGTACCCGACCAGTTCGTGGACCGCACCTCCTGCCGGGTGCAGACCTACTACGACGGCCGGAGCCTTCCCGACGGCTCGATGCCCGAGGTGGTGCACGCCGCGATGGCCGACCCATACTGCCCCGACGGCCGGCGCGCCACGCTGGCCGCCGCCCGCTCACTCGCCTGGGAACCGGTTGACGGCGGCACCCTGGTGGTGGTCGAGGGCCCGCGCTACTCGACCCGCGCCGAATCCCGCTGGTTCACCGCCAACGGCTGGTCCGTGGTCGGCATGACCGGCCACCCCGAAGCCGTGCTGGCCCGCGAACTCGGCCTCTGCTACACCTCGTTGGCGCTGGTCACGGACCTGGACGCCGGAGTGGAGACCGGGGAGGGCGTCACCCACGCCGAGGTGCTGGAGGTCTTCGCCCGCAACATCGACCGCCTGCGCGCCGTCCTGTTCAAGGCCCTCGAATCGCTGCCCGCCACCCGCGACTGCCTCTGCTCGCACGCCCTGGACGGCCTGGAGACCGGTCTGCCCGGCGTCTGACCCGGCGGCCCGGTTGCCCGGGCTGTTCCGTGGCACCGACCGCTCCCGGGGCATCGGCCCGGCGACGCCGATCGGCCGGCGCCCGCCGTCCTCCGACGGTGCGCCGGCCGAACGCGCTCCCTGCGCGGGCGGGTGAGCCCGCTATCGATTCCGCCCGCGCCGGCAGAAGTGCGCCAGCGCCAGCAGGGCCGCAAGCGCCGTGCCCCAGGCCGCTACCACGGCGACCAGCAGCATCGGCGCCCGCAGTGCCACCGCCAGTCCCAACAGTCCGAACGACATCACCAGACAGCATGCGATCACCACGACCACGGATCGTGGGCGGGCGGCCAGTGACCGCCGAAGCCGTGCCAACCGTGCTGGTCGCATCGTGCGCAGCTCGCGCTCCAGCTCCAGATCGCTCCCCAGCTCGGCCTCGATCTGATGAAGGATCAGGAGCTCACGCGGGGAGAGTGCCGGTCCGTCCATCAACCACCTCCGCGCCGCCAGGCAGGCGCGCTCGGCCTTCCCCGCCGGCGCGTCCCTACGTCCCAGGTAGCAACACATCTGCCCGCTGCACGCCGGTTCTAACATGCGAACGTCGTGCCGAACTGCCCTGCTGCGACCGGCGTTTCGTCCCCCCGACGACCCAAAGGACCCGCGCGCCGCGCCCACCCCACCGGCCCCGGGCGCACTCCTTCGGGCGGCGGCCGCACGGCCGCTGCGACGGCGCGCGGCGTGCACGGGAAGAACCGATTCGCCACCGGGCCCCACCCCTACGGTGGTTCGCGCCGGGACGGACCCGCCGCCCCCGGCGTTCGATCGGAAAGGCCGTACTACCCCCATGCACCTGCGTCACACGGCTGCCGCCGCCGTCGCCTCGCTCGCCCTGCTGTTCGCCACGCCATGTCCCGCCGCTGCGGCCGTCGGTGAGTTCCGCTACAGCTACTACGACGACTTCGGCAACCGTGCCGAGGGTGTGCTGATCGATCCGGACAGCCGGGTCTGCCACACCCTCCCCGAGGTCGCCGACCCCGACGCCACTGAACCCGCCTTCGCCCCACGGAACATCACCAACTCGACCGTCACCGTCTTCACCGGCCCCGACTGCGACGGTGACTACTACTCGCTGCGCCCCGGAGGCCGCGCCAGCGACCGCCTCAAGCTCCGCTCCGCCGTCTTCTCCTGACCCACCCTCCATCCGCACACACCGCCGTGCGGCCCCGCCCCAACCGGGGCCGCGCGTCATCGGCAATCTCGGGGCCATGGTGGCGGAGCGTGGGTGTCGCGGAGGTCGCGCAACTCGCAAGCGCCATGGGGGACGCGGGAGTTGCGCGACGGACGAGAGCCGCGGGACTCGCCGGAGTGAGGGGACGTCAGGACGCCTTGCGAGGCGTGCTCTTCTTCGTGGCGGCCTTCTTGGCCGGAGCCTTCGCGCTCTTCTGCGCCGCCGCCCCGCTCCTTCTTGTCGATGTGGACCGGGCCCGCTTCGCGGCACCGCCGCCGGACGCCGCGCCCGACCTCGTGTCCGACCCCGTGTCCTGCCCCGCTTCCGTTTCCTCGGCGTCCGCCGATCCCGCTGCCCGACTGCCCTTCGCACTCCGTCCGTGCCCGCCCTTGGCGGCCTTCACGCTGCTGCGCAGTACCGCCATCAGGTCGATCACCTCGGCCTCGCCGCCCTCGGCCTGCTCCTCCAGGTGCGGTGCCTCGGCCCCGGCCAGCTTGGCGTCGATCAACTCCTGGAGCGCCAGCTGGTACTCGTCGTGCAACGCTGACAGGTCGAAGTCCTCCGACAGCGTGTCCATCAGCGAACGCGCCATCTTCAGCTCCTGCGGACGGACCGTCACCTTCTCGTCCGGCGCCATCCCCTGCGCCGAGCGAACCTCGTCCGGCCACAGGCAGGTCTGCAGCACCAGGGTGTCCTCGTGCACCCGCAGTACCGCCAGCGACTCCCTGGTCCGCATGGTCACCTTGGTCACCGCGATCTGCCCCGACGCGCGCAGCGCATCCCGCAGCAGCACGTACGGCTTCGCCGGGGCCTTGTCGGCGGTGGCCACGTAGTAGGCCTTGGAGTACATCAGCGGGTCGATCGACTCGGCGGGGACGAACGCCAGCACGTCCACCACCTTCTTGCTCGGCAACGGCAGTTCCGCCAGATCCTCCTCGTCGAGCACCACCTGGCGACCGTCCGGGGACTCGTGCCCCTTGGCGATCTCGCTGTACGGAACCTCCTTGTCCTCCGCCTCGCAGAACCGCTTCAACCGGATGCGTGAGCCGTCCTTCGCATGCACCTGGTGCAGGGCAGGCCCGCTGTGCTCCTCAGTGGCGGCATACAGCTGGACCGGTACGCTGACCAGCCCGAACGTGATGACGCCTTTCCAGGTGACCTGTGGCATGGCATGGCCCTTTCGCGGGGATTTCCCACGGTATGCCCGAGCGACAGGTCACGGAAGTCGAGGGCCGCCGCCTGGTCCTCTCCCACCTCGACAAGGTCCTGTGGCCCGCCACCGGGTGGACCAAGGGCGAGGCCCTCTACTACTACGCGCAGATCGCCCCCGCGATGCTCCCGCACCTGCGTGGCCGCGCCGCCAGCTTCCTGCGCTTCCCCTCCGGCATCGGCGAGGAGGGATTCTTCGCCAAGAACCCGCCACCCGGCCTGCCCGACTGGGTGCGCACCGTGACCGCGCCCAGCCACGAAGGCCCCAAGCAGCGCGTCGCCGTGGACGACCTGCCGACACTGATGACCGTCGCCAACGGCTACGCCCTCGAACTGCACGTCCCGCAGTGGACCTCCGAGAGCGGACCCGACGCCCACGACCGCCTGGTCGTCGACCTCGACCCCGGACCCGGTGCCGACCTCACCCACTGCTGCCTGGTCGCCCTGCTGATCCGCGAAGCCCTCGCCGCCGACGGGCTGGTCTGCCGGCCCAAGACCTCCGGCAGCAAGGGACTCCACCTGTACGTCGCGCTGCGCCCCGCCCCCGCCCGGCAGGTCAGCGACTACGCGCGCGCCCTTGCCGAACGCCTCGCCCGCGAGCACCCCGCCCTGATCGTGTCCCGGATGACCAAGGCGCTGCGCCGGGGAAAGGTGTTCGTCGATTGGTCGCAGAACGCGACGGCGAAGACCACCGCCGCGCCCTACACCCTGCGTGCCACCAGCATTCCGGGGGTGTCGGCCCCGGTGAGCTGGAGCGAGGTGGAGCAGTGCACCGACCCGGCCGAGCTGAGGTTCAGCCCGGAGGAGGTGCTCGACCGGTTCGCCGAACAGGGCGACCTGCTGGCCGATCTGCTCAGCGACGACCAGACGCTGCCGGAGCCTGACGGCTGACCCGAGCGACCGGCCGGTCGGCGCCGGGGAGGTTCGGCAGTGGGGCGGTGGTGCGGCTATCAGGATGTGGTGGCCTCCGCGGCAGGCTCGGCGATCAGGGCGGTGGCGATGCGGCGGAAGCCGACGCTCTCGTATATTCGCGCCACGGCGTCGTCGCTGGCGGACAGGAAGACCGTGCGTATCCCGGTGGCCCGGGCGTGCTCGACCAGCTGCGCGGTGACCCGGCGCGCCAAGCCCTGCCGCCGCAGGGACGGGAGCGTCGCCACTGCAACGATCTCGCTGACGTCGCCGATCGGCTGGTGGCAGCCGGAGGCGCCGGCCAGTCCGTCCGGCCCGACGGTCGCGGCGACGACCGTGCGGCCGGCCTCCATGCGGGCTGCCATCCGCGTCACCTGGCCGTCGGCGATCGCCGTCCGGGTGGCGTCGGCGAGCTGTTCCGGGCCGGCTGTGCCGACCTGGGTACCCGGGTCGGCGAAGGCGAGGTGCGGGACGGCGACGGCGCTCGCCAGCAGCGGGTCGTCGATCGTCAGCACCCGGACCTCCGGGTCGCCCTCCGTTGCCGGCGCGGTAGTTGACGGGCCGTCGAGCTCCAGGATCAGCAGCGGGTGCTCGTGCACCTCCAGGCCGGAGGCCTCGATCGCGGCGCGCAGACCCGGCGTGGTCTCGTGCACCCACTCGAAGCTCTCCGGTGCGCCCAGCTCGCGCTGGCGGGCCCGGACCCGCTCCACGTCCGCCGCGGTGAACTGCCCGTCGCCGCCGAGCTGCGGGCGTCCGTAGTAGTGCCAGCCCGACCCCGTGCGGACGAACAGGGTGAACGGGCCGTGCTCCTCGGCGGTGGCGGAGAACCGGGGAACGGCGTCGAAGAACTCCTCGAGCCGGGCCAGGACGGCCGACGGCCCGCCTGCCCCCGGGGTGGGGGTGCGGTCGCTGTCGTGCTGGATGTCGTGCATCGTGCCGTCCAAGGGTGTGGTGCGTCCTCTCGTGGAGGTTGATCACGCGGAATCAAAGCAGGGCGATCGGACGCGTGCACCTGCTTTTTCGAACCCTGCCCACCAGCTGTTCGACCAGGGTGGCCTGCTCGGACCTGCGCCGGCGTCGAATGCCGAATCGGTTCTGCGAGGAGGCAAGAGCCCTGTTGGGGCCGAAAAAGTGAGGTGTATTCGCCTCCCGCGGGTGGTGGTGAGTGGGCCCAGGGGGTCGAACAGGATGCCGACATTCACCCGGAAGAGGGAATGTGAAGGGGGTGCCGCTGACGTTCCGCGTCAGGCCTTCCACACCGTGGCGAGGTGGGCGATCAGCAGCTCGGCCACCTCGGCCGGGCGCTCCAGGGCGGGCAGGTGGCCGGCCCAGGGCAGTTCGCGGTGCTCGCCGGAGGGCAGCACGGCTGCCGTCTCGACGGCGATCCGGCGGAAGTCGTCCACGTCGTGCCGGCCGCCGAACACCAGCGCGGGAGCGACGGCGTTGCGCAGGTCCACCTCGATCTCGGTCGGGTGGGTCTCCTCCACGGGTGCGAGCTGCACCTCGTACGCGTTGCGCTGCATCACCCGGACCTTGGCCTTGGCCGCCTCGTCCGCGTCGGGCCCGAGCCAGGTGTCCACCATCAGCTCGACCGCCTCGTCCAGCCGGCCGGACTCGACCAGCTCGACCTCCCGCTCGCCCAGTTTCACCAGCTCGGCACTCGGCTCGTGCGTGGAGCTGCCGGGGCAGAGCAACGTCAGCGAGTGCACCCGCTCCGGACGCAGGGCCGCGAACTGGGCCGCCATGTTGCCGCCGAAGGAGGCGCCGATGAGCGAGACGCGGTCGATGCCGAGTTCGTCGAGCAGTTCCTCCAGGTCGGACAGGTTGCTGTACGGCGCGTCCGCGCAGGGGGTCTCCCCGAAACCGCGGAAGTCGCAGCGCACGACCCGGTACCCGGCCTCGCGCAGCGCGTCCCACTGGCCGTCCCACATCCGGCGGTCGCAGACGGAGGAGTGCAGCAGGAGTACCGCGGGGCCGGAGCCGGCCACCTCGTGAGTGATCGTCATCGCGCCAACCTAGAACAGCGGCTCACGACCTGACCAGGGGATTACCTGTCAGCAGAGGCAGCGGGGGCAGGCCGGGCGGTGTCCGTGGCGGACGGCATGATGGGGGAGTGCCCGAAGGAGACAGCATCTTCCTGGTCGCCACCCAGCTCAACCACGCCCTTGCCGGCGGGGTGCTGACAGTGGCGGACCTGCGCGTGCCCGCCCACGCCACCGCCGACCTCACCGGCCGACGGGTGCTGGAGACGGTGCCGCGCGGCAAACACCTGCTGACCAGGTTCGAAGGCGGCGTGACGCTCCACACCCACTTGCGGATGGACGGCCGCTGGCAGGTGTTCCGGCCCGGTGAGCGCTGGCGCAGCGGGCCGGCGTTCCAGATCCGGGCGATCCTCGGTACCGAGCAGGGCACCGCCGTCGGCTACCGACTGCCCGTGGTGCAACTGCTGCGCACCGCCGAGGAGGCCCGGGTGGTCGGCCACCTCGGCCCCGACCTGCTGGGCCCCGACTGGGACGTCGCCGAGGTCCGCCGCCGCCTGCTGGCCGCCCCGCAACGCCCGGTCGGCGCGGCCCTGCTGGACCAGCGGAACCTGGCCGGCCTCGGCAATGTGTACGCGAACGAACTGAGCTTCCTGGCCGGAGTCACCCCTTGGCTGCCGGTCGCCGAACTGCCGGACCTGGACCGGCTGCTGCACCGGGCGCACCAACTACTGGACGCCAACAAGCTGCGGCACGGCCACATCACCACCGGCGACACCCGGCCCGGCTGCCAGCACTGGGTGTACGGCCGGGCCCGTCGCAACTGCGTCCGCTGCGGCACGCCGATCCGTACCGGCACCCACGCGCAGGACCGCACCGCGTACTGGTGCCCGCGTTGCCAGCGCGGCCCGGCGCCGACCGGCTGACGGCGGCAGGCCGGTGGTGGACGGCCGCGGGCGCGGTGATCGAGGGCGTCAGTCCGGCTCGACCAGCGCCGGGTGGCGGGGGTCGTCCACCCGGACGGTGAGGTCGGCCAGTGCGGCCGGGTCGGTCTCGGTGCGGTAGCGCTCGTGGGCGGGCAGCGTCCAGTGCTGGTCGGCGGGGGTGCGGCGGGCGAGCGCAGCGGGAGTCTGGGTGAGGTGCACGGTGAGTTCGAACGGCAGCCAGCGGCCGAGCAGGAACGGGCCGTCCAGCAGCAGGACCCCGCGCGGCGGCAGTTCCCGGTAGCGGGCCCGGGTGGAGCGATCGGTGACCGGATCCCAGAAAGTGGGCAGTATCCGGCCGTCCGCGCCCGGCTCCAGCGGGTCGAGGACCTCGCGCAGCAGCGCGCCCTCGTCCAGCCACAGGTCGTGGAAAGCGTCCGGATCCTGCTTGCCGTACTCGAAGCGGACCGAGGCGGGGCGCAGGAAGTCGCCCGCCGAGACCCGCTGTACCGGTCGGCCGAGCAGTCGCAGCGGCTCCACCAACGCGTCCGCCAGCTCGTTCGGGCGGGCGGCGGCCGCGCCGTCGATCGCGACCCGCAGGCGGCGGTCCGGATCGTCGGGCAGCCGGTGGATCCGCTCGGCGAGCAGCGTGACCAGGCGCTCCGGGGAGATCGGGGTCACCCGCACCGGACGATCACATCCTTTCCGTCAACCGGACTATATTTTTCGGCACCTGATCGTCGCTCATCCCAGGGGGACCTAGCCGTGCCTTCACCGACCCTCGCCGAAGTCGATGCCCTCGCCGCCCGCGCCCACGCCGGACAGCACGACCGGATCGGTGCCCCCTACATCGAACACGTCCGCGCGGTGGCGGCGGGCGTTGCCGCGTTCGGTACCGGCCTGCAGATGGCCGCGCTGCTGCACGACGTGCTGGAGGACACCCCGACCCGCCCCGACGACCTGCTCGCCGCCGGGATCCCCACCGGCGTGGTCGCCACCGTCCGAAAGGTCACCAGGGAACCCGGGACGGACTACCGGGCGATGCTGCTCGACATCGTCACCGACCAGGCCGCCGCCCTCGTCAAGATCGCCGACAACGCCCACAACTCCCGTGCCGACCGCTCCGCCCAGCTGCCCGAGGCGGACCGCGTCCGGCTTGCCGAGCGCTACCGGGACGCCCGCGCCGTGCTGTGGCCCGCCGTCGCCGAAGCCGACCTGCGGACCGTCCTCGCCACTGTCAACCCCGCGTTGCTGGCCGAACTCGACTGAAGCGTTCGGCGGGAGCAGGCTGGAAGGAGCAGTGGGGGCCTGACAGCGAGGAGCCGAGAATGTCCGAGATGAACGACAGGCTCAACGACAAGGCGCAGCGCGACGAGGACGATGTTCGCGCTGCCGACCCCGAGGAAGGCATCACCTCCTACCAGAACATGCACGCCTGGGAGGAGTCGCAGGCGGAGGGCGACCGGATCGCCGAACCGCCCCAGCAGGAGGAGAAGCGGTGAACGCCCGAGCCGCGGTGCCCGAACCGCACATCTCCGACTGGAACGTGCGTCTGCGGCTGGTCGAGGTCGGTGACCTCACCCAGGCACACGCCGTCCTGGACACCGGCGTCAACCTGATCGAAGTCGACGCTGAGGCCCACCGCAGCGCCCAAGACCCCGCCGATCCGGCGATCGGCGACGAACTCGCCGTCGGACGCGCCCTGGCAGCCCTCGGGCAGCAACTGATTCACCGCGGCTCGACCGCCGCCGAAGCCGCCGAATCCGCCC
This sequence comes from Kitasatospora sp. NPDC059673, assembly GCF_042734215.1. Taxonomy (NCBI): domain Bacteria; kingdom Bacillati; phylum Actinomycetota; class Actinomycetes; order Kitasatosporales; family Streptomycetaceae; genus Kitasatospora; species Kitasatospora sp. NPDC059673. Next base: position 111,046 of record NZ_JBHWEN010000010.1, read on the forward strand.
GCCGTCGCGACACACCGTAATCTCCGACCGGCGGGGCGGGTGTCGAGGCGGGCCGGGGTGTGGCCGCTGGGCTCTCCCTGCGTCGCGTCGCCGGTGCGTTGCGTTGCCGCTGCGTCGCGTTGCCACGTGGCGTCGCCTCTGTGCGTCGCGGCCTGCGCGGAGCTTCGGGGCCCGGACAGGCCGCCCGGACAGGCCGAAACCCGGGCCGTCGCGCACCTGACCGTGCAGCGGCCCGGGTTCGGGGGGTCAGGCCTGCGGAGCGGTCGCGCCGCCGCCCGCCTTCACCGCCTCCACCATGCGCTGGTGCACCTCGCGCGCCGCCGCCTCGTCCGCCGCGGCCACCGGGCTGCCCTCCACGGTGAACCAGTCGAGCGCCCCGCTGTACTGCACCGTCAGCCGCGCCTCGCCCTCGATCCACATGGTGTGCACGGTCAGATCCCCGGTGATGACGCCGATCTCCACGGTCTTCACACCGCCGTGGCCGGACAGAATGCCCTGCGTGGTCCAGGTTGCCCAGGTGTTCACAAACCCGCTCCCATCCGCCGCCCTATGGGCCGCTCGGTCCCGACCCCACAGGTACCCAACCCATGGCGACCGTCTTCCACTGTTACCCGGAAGGCCGAAAACCGCCCCCCGGGCGGGTGCCCGCCCCCGGAATGGCATCGACGTACGGGAGAGCGAGAGGCGGCGCTCACCGGGCCGAAACTGGTCCTCGAAACCGGCGGCGACTCGACGGTCATCACCCCGAGCCGCACCTACTCCCTGGGCTGCGACCCCGCCGGCGACATCGTCCTCACCGACTCCCAGGTGTCCTGCACCATGCGCGACTGCACGTCGGCGACGGCCACTGGACCGTCGACGACACGGGCTCCACCAACGGCACCTGGGCCGGCAGGCGGCGCATCATCCACCAGGAGACCGAACCCGGCACCGTGCTCTGCCTCGGCAGCCCCGCCGATGGGCCGCGCTGCACCTTCAGTGCCCTGCCGCAGCCGACCGCCGTCCACCCGCTGCCCGGCGGCGGACCGTCGCCTGAAGGCTGACCGTCCGCGCTGACCGCCATCACCGGCTCGCGCCGACCGCCGTCCAGCGTCCGGCCGCTGCCGACCAGAGTCGTTCGGATCGGGCGGATCCCGGGCAACGACCTGGTGCTCGGTGACCTGTCCGTCTCACGGCACCACGGCTAACTGCGGGCCCGCCCCGGAGGCCGTTACGAGATCGCCGACCTGGGCAGCCACAACGGCACCTACCTCAACGGCCGGCCCGTGCTGCGGGCCTCGTCGGGTCCGGCGACTTGGTCGGCATCGGCCACTCGGCGTTCTGCCTGGTCAACGCGCTCACCGGGCTGCACCCCGCCGACCGGGGCACCGTCAGCTATGACGGCCGCGACCTGTACCGCGACTACGCCGAACTGCGGCAACGCCGTCGGCCTCGTCCGGCAGGACGACATCCTGCACGCCCAGCTGGCCCTCCGAAAGGCCCTGTTTTACGCCGCCGAACTGCGCTTCCCCGACGACACCGCGCCTGGCGAACGCGCCGCCCGCGTCACCGAGGTGATCGACGAACTCGGTCTCGCCGGGCGTAGCGACCAGGTCATCTCCAGCCTCTCCGGCGGCCAGCGCAAACGCGTCAGGGTCGCCCTCGAAGTGCTCACCAAACCGTCCCTGCTGTTCCTCGACGAACCCACCAGCGGCCTCGACCCCGGCATGGACCGCTTCGTCATGCAGATGCTGCGCGCCTCGCCGACGACGGGCGGACCGTCATCGTGGTCACCCACAGTGTGCTCAGCCTCGACCTGTGCGACCGGCTGTTGCTGCTCGCCCCCGGCGGCCGGACCGCCTGGTGCGGGCCGCCCGGCGAAACCCCCGACCGCTTCGGGTACGCGCACTGGCCCGAGGACTTCGAGGCCCGTCAAACCCGGCAATGTGCTGATCGCCCAGGGCACCGACCCCGACCATCCGGAACATGCCTGCCTCACTGGTTTCGGGCTGACCAAGAAGTCGCTGTCGCTCACCGGCCTGACCAGCGTCGGCCAGTTCGTCGGCACGCTGGACTACGTGGTCCCCGAGTAGATCTCCGGTAAGCCGGTGGACGGGCGCTGCGACGTGTACAGCCTGGGCTGCGTGGTGCACGAAGTGCTCACCGGCAGCCCGCCGTTCCGCCGTGACGACGGACCTCGCGCTGCTGTGGGCCCACCTCAACGACCCGCCGCCGGACGTGCTGCGGCATACCTCTCCGGTGAGGTGAGTGCCGTCCTGCGGCGGGCAATGGCGAAACGGCTGGAGAGCTGGTGCGCCGGTTGTCTGGAGTTCGTCGCGGCACTGCGGGCTGCCTCCGACGCCCGGTCCGGACGGCTGCGGCAGGTACCGCCGTTGCCCCCGGTGTGGGTACGGCCGGTGTTCGACGCGGACGGGACGCGCTGACGGGTGCGTACGGTGTGCCGATGATGGCGGGTGTCGTAACGATCGATGGCATGGACCTATCAATCCTGGGAGTTTGCTGGCAATCTGCCCCTCGGCCAGGGCCCCCACAGACCCTGGCAACCGAGAGGAGCACTGATGAGCGACAGACTCCGCGTCCTCGCCACCCGCGCTGCCGCGCTGCTGAGCACCACCGTGCTCGTGGCCGCCGGCACCGCGGCCCTGGCCGCCCCCACGGCCCAGGCCGTCCAGGACAACAGCGGTACCGCGGCCGCGAGTTGCACGGCGACCCAGGTGGTGGCGAACGGCGGATTCGAGTCCGGCACCTCGCCGTGGACCTCGTCCAGCAGCGTGGTCAGCAGCGCGGCAGGCCAGAGCGCCCACAGCGGAACGTCCTTCGCCTGGCTGAACGGCTACGGGTCGGCCCACACCGACTCGCTGGCGCAGACCGTCACCCTGCCCGCCGGCTGCACCAGCGCCAGCCTCAGCTTCTGGCTGCACGTGGACACGGCCGAGACCACCACGACCACGGCGTACGACAAACTCACCGCCAAGATAGGCGCCACCACCCTCGCCACCTACTCCAACCTGGACGCGGCGGCAGGCTACGTGAAGAAGACCTTCGACGTTTCCGCCTACGCTGGACAGACCGTCAGCGTCTCGTTCAGCGGCGTTGAGGACTCCGGACTGCAGACCAGCTTCGTGCTGGACGACGTGGCGCTCGACGTCTCCGCCGGCGGCACCACCCCGCCGCCGACCACTGACGCCACCCGTACCCCCGCACCCACCGGATACACGGTCAACCTGACCAGCGACACCAGCGGCGCCAACTGGTCCGGCCATCAGAGCATCGGCTTCACCAACCCCTCGGCAACCCCGCTGACCGAGGTGTACCTGCGGCTGTGGGACAACTACCACGGCAGCTGCCCCACGACGCCGATCACCGTCAGCAACCTGACCGGTGGCACCGCCGCGCCGCTCACCGTCGGCTGCACCGCGCTCAAGGTCACCCTGCCCGCACCGCTCGCCCAGGGCGCGAGTGGCAGCGTCGGCTTCGACGTGTCCATCGCTGTCCCCTCCGGCGCGGACCGGTTCGGACGCGACGGCGCATTCAACTTCATCGGCAACGCGCTGCCCGTGCTTGCCGTCCGTGACGCGGCCGGCTGGCACCTCGACCCGTACACCAACAACGGAGAGTCCTTCTACACGCTGGCGTCCGACTACACGGTCACCCTCGACCACCCGAGCAGCCTGCTCGTCCCCGCGACCGGCACCTCGGTGGACACCCCCGGCAGCAGCGGACGGACCGTCACCACCGCCACCGCCAAGAGCGTCCGCGAATTCGCCTGGGCGGCCGGGCCGTTCAGCAAGATCTCCGGCACCTCGCCGGGCGGAGTCGCTGTCAACGTGTACTCCGTCAGCGGCATCAGCTCCTCCAGCGCGCAGTCCATGCTGACCACCGCCAAGTCCGCCGTTGACTCGCACGCCGCGCGCTTCGGGGCCTACCCGTACGGCGAACTCGACGCGGTGATCGACAACAACTTCTGGTTCGGGGGCATGGAATACCCCGGCTTCGTGCTGGACCTGGTCTCCACCACCGCCCTCACCCACGAGATCGGCCACCAGTGGTGGTACGGCATCGTCGGCGACGACGAGTACAACAGCCCCTGGCTGGACGAGGCGTTCACCGACTACGCCACCGACCTTGCACTCGGCGGCACAGGCACCAACTGCTGGAGCAATGTCTCCTGGGCATCCTCCGCCGAGAAGATCACCAACTCGATGGCCTACTGGGACGCCCACTCCTCCCGCTACTCGACGGTCATCTACAACTACGGCAAGTGCGCCCTGCACGACTTGCGCCGTACCATCGGTGACAGCGCGATGACCAAGCTGCTGCACGACTACGCGGCAGCGCACTGGTACGGGGTGTCCACCACGGCCGAGTTCAAGGCCGCTGCGCAGGCCGCGACGACCGTGGACCTGACCTCCTTCTGGACCCAGCACCGCATCGAAGGCTGAGCACCCGCCGCCGGCCCGCCCCGCCCCTCCCGGACCATCGCCGGGCGGGCCGGGACGGCGCGCCCCGCTGGAACAGCCCGTGTTGCTGTCCCTGCTTCCGCTTCTGCGTCGGTTCTCGGTCAGTGTGGTGCCCCCTCTTCGTGCGACTTCGGGTGACTCTGCGCCTGCGTGCCGCGCCGCCGCCCGGCGAGGCGTGGCGCGAGGACGCCGCCGAGGAGGCCCGCGAGGGCGCCCCAGCCTGCGGCCAGCGGGACCAGCGTGAGCAGATCCGGGCCGAGCACTGTTGAACCCGCACCCCCCAGACCCAGCAGCGACAGCCCGTACACGGCCGACACCCGCGTCAGTAGGCCGACCGCGAGCAGCGCCAGGGCCAGCACCACAGCGAGTTGGAGGGCTGCTCGCCACACTGGGAGCGGTGGACGCGAGCGGGCCGCCACCGCCACGCCGGTTGCCAGGACCAACACCGCCGCCAGCGGCAGCAGGAACCATGCCCAGCCGTTCTGCTCCGCCAGCGACCCGAGGTCCAGCGTCACGTTCTTTCCGGAGTGCAGCACCGCCGCCAGCGGTTGTGGGAACGGCAGGCCCAGGCTGCCGTTCACATGCCCGTGCCAGGACCCGCCCATTCCGATACCCAGCCCGAGCCAGGCCAGGTTCGGCAGGCCCAGACACAGCACCGCGAGTGTCTCTCGCGGCTCACTGCCCGTTGCCGTCGCGACCAGCCCGCAGACCAGGCCCAGCCCGACATACAGCAGCAGCAACGACACCACCGCGTGCACCGTCGGATGCAGAGTGCCGCGCCAGCGCACCCAGCGGGTCGGCAACGGTGCGCGGTGAGAGGCGGCCAGCGCCAGCACGACGACCACCGCCAGCCACAGCAGTCCGAAGCCCACCGCCGGGCCGGGTTCGGCCCGGAACCCCACGACCGGGGCGGCGCCCAGTGCGCCGCCGAGCTGGTCGATCAGGGGGTCGCCTGTTGACACCGTGAAACTGTGCCGCGCCGCCCAGGAGAGCAGCAGCACCATGACCGTCCAACACCCTGCCAGTGCGAGAAATCGTGCCAACAGGGCCCGTGCGCCCACCACGGCGTGTCGGCGCAGTGGGCGCAGGAACAGGAATGCCGCACTGAGCGATCCCGCCAGCGTGACCGACAGCGGGACGGCAGTGATCCCGCCCTGCGCGGTCGCCACGAAGGCCGCGCTGCCCTCGAGGCGAATCGGTGCCCCCATCGACATCAGGACCGTTGCGGCCAGCACCGCACCGAAGCCGCCGCCGGGCAGTTCGTCTGCGTGCGCCAGCCACAGCCCGAGTGCGGCCACGGCCGCCATTGCCACCAGCGCGCCCACGGCGGCCACCACGGCGGAGACCAGCACGGCGACCCAGCCGGGCAGCGCCGAGCGGGGCCCGAGACCAGGGTGCGGGGGAGCAGGAGCAGGGGGCACGCGTCTCACCGGCCCTTCGAATGGAGCCCCCCGTGGGCGGCCGACCAGGACCGGCCGACCATTCCAGCTTCGGACACCCCACGAGGCCCGGCGAGTCGCGGCTCCACTCCGACGCGAAACAGCGAGTTCGGCGATGCTGGCAGACAGTAGTGGCCGCGCAGTGTGGTCTCGGGGGAGTCCGACCGGGAGGCAGTCCCGTGGCTGAGCAGCCGACACCTCGGCAACCCGAAGAACCGGCCAACGAGAACAACGCCAACGAGAACAGCGCCAACGAGAACAACAACGCACCGCCGCCGCCTCACCGCCCCACCGAGGTGGTGGGCGAGTCGGGCGGCTCGCCGACGGAGGTGGTGGCAGACACATTCGGGGCCCCGACAGAGGAGGTTGGCGGCCCTGAGCCGGGCCGGACAGATGCGCAGCGCCTTCGGAAGGACGTACTGGAGACAACGGGCGGGCCGGACGCAGCGGGTGACGGTGCCCCGGGCACCGGCCCGCCGACGGAGCTGATGGACGGAACATCTGGCCTCCTGCAGGGGGGAGTTGGTGACTCAGGGGCGGAGCGACCGGTGACTGCGCAGGACGCGCAGGGCACCGCGGGTGCAGCGGGCTCCTCGCGGCCCGAGCGGCCCGGGCAGGGGCCGCGGAGTCATGATGCGTCAGGTGGGGAACCTCCGACCGAGGTGGTGAGCGGGGCAGCTGGCCCTCCTTCAGGGGTGGACGGCGGGGCGACGCCCGGGCAGATGGATGCGCAGACAGCCGGTCTGAGCGCGGAGAGCGGCCGGTCGTCGAGTAGCGGACCGGGCGGGTCGAGGCCGGGTACTGGTACCGGTAGCGGGTCCGGGGGCCGAGGCCGGGCGGCCGTCGTCCTCGGGGCGGAGCGGAACCTGCCGGGCCGCCGTCCGGTCCGCTGTCGGCGGGTGGCGCGCGCCAGTCGGACGGGGAGCGATCGACTGATGCGTCGGGTGGTGGGGAGCCGCCGTCGAGTGGCGGTGGGTGAGTGCTGGTCGGGGGCGGTGACGGGGGTGGAGGGAGGCCATGGTGGCGGAAGGGGCCGATGCTGGCAGCCGCGGTGGTCGTCGTTGGTCTCGGTGTCGCGTTGGGTGTGGTGTTCAGCAGCGTTCGTCCGGTGGCGGGTCTGCTCAGAGCGTGGCCCTCCAGCCCGCCGGGGCGGTCGGCCAGGAGCCGTTCACCGACTCCGTGGCCTACGCCCACGGGACTGGCACCGGTGGATCGAGGGGGTACCCGACCGGTGGGGCAGGGGCGGCCACCCCGTCCCACGCCGGCGGCACCGTGAAAGGTGACGAACCCGGTCTGTAGGGAGGCACGCGGGAGGTCGCCAGCTGCGACGTGCCGAAGCTCTCCGGCTACCTGGCCGACCACACCGACAAGGCCCGGGCCTGGGCCGGTGTCGAGGGCATCGACAGTTCGCAGATCAACGGCTATCTGCATGGCCTCACCCCGGTGGTGCTGCGGGAGGACACCCGGGTGACCAACCACGGTTACTCCAACGGCCAGGCGACCTCCCACCAGGCCGTTCTCCAGGCTGGCACGGCCATTCTGGTCGACAACCAGGGTGTGCCCCGGGCACGGTGCGAGTGTGGCAACCCGCTGCTCACGCCGAACGGCACGGGTGGCACCTATACCGGCACGGCTCGGACCTCCTTCCAGGCGAACGATGTGGTGACAGTGCAACCGGCGGCCACACCGGTGACGCAGATGGTGTTGGTGGACCAAGCGACGGGCAGCCAGTTCGACCGGCCGGTTGGCGGGACGGGCGGTTCGGACAGTTCGGCCACGCCCGGCACGTCCAGCTCTGGACCGTACACAAGCCGGCCAGGCAGTGCCTCGCCGTTCGGCCCTTCGTCCTCCGGTGGCGCAGTCGGGGACACTGTCGTCGGGAGCTTCGGGATACTCCGGGACGAGTACTTCGGGATCGGGACCGGGTTCTGGACCTGCCTCGTCGTACGGCGCCGGGACACCGGGATAGGCGAGATCGAGTACAGCCGGGAGTTGATCGGTCGGTGGTGCTCCGGTTGGTGGAGCGGCGGTGGTGCCGGGTATACCGCGGCCCAGCGTCAGGTGTCAGTGGCGCAGGTATCGGAGCATGGTGACACCGCTTTCGAAGGTGTGGGTCTCGGCGAGGATCAGGTCGGTTCGTGTGTCGGACGATGGAAACAGCGGTCGACCACGGCCGAGTACCACGGGGTGGACGTAGAGGCTGTACTCGTCGATCAGGTCGAGCCGGCGGAATTCGGCGGCGAGGTCGGCGCCGCCGACCGCGAGGTCGGATGCGGAGGCGGCCTTGAGGGAGGCGATTGCCTGCGGGTCGACGGTGCGGGCGATCGTGGTGTTCCAGTCGGCGTGGGTGAGTGTGCGGGAGAAGACGGTCTTCGGCATGTCGCGCCAGATGCGGGAGAACTCGACCATGGGCGGGGTGGCGGCCGGATCCTGGTCGGCGGTCGGCCAGTATCCCGCCATCAACTGGTAGGTCACACGCCCGTCGAGGAAGCCGCTCATCGCTGCCAGTCTCCGATTGAAGTGCTCGTGCAACTGGTCGTCGACCAACTGCCAGCCGAGATCGCCGTCCGGGCCCTCGAAGTAGCCGTCGAGGGACACCGACATCATCAGGACGAGCTGGGACATCAGTGCCTCCTGGGACATATGGCAATCAATGTGGTGTTCGCCAAGGTACCCGGGTGATTGGGCGTCATAACTGGGCAGGGAAGCTCGCGATCGCGAAATCTCTCTTCGGTGGACACCGGGGTCAACCGATCGGTTGATGGGCCATCAACTGATTGGCAAGAAAGGGGTATCCGATCGGCTCGAGAAGGCGCTGAGGTGGCCGGGCACACTCCAGACAACACCGAACGGAAGGTGCGAAGGTGGCACCAGAGCCGAAAGGGGAAAAACATGCGCGAACTGCAGAGCATGCTGGAGCGCCGCGTCGAGGATGGCACGGTACCGGGTGCGGTGGCGTTGGTGGCCCGAGGAGGTGCGGTGGAAGCCGCTGCGGCGGGCGACTTGACCAGGGATTCCCTGGTGCGGATTGCATCGATCGGGAAGCCGATGATGGCCGCCGCGGCACTTCAACTGGTCGACGACGGCGTCTTCGGCCTGGACGATCCGGTGGAGCGCTGGTTGCCGGAGCTGGCCGATCGGCGGGTGGTGCGAACACCGCAGTCGCCGGTCACGGACACCGTGCCCGCCGACCGGCCAATCACGGTGAGGGACCTTCTCGAGTCCCGGGCGGGGTACGGCTTTGCGGCGGACTTCTCCCTGCCTGCGCTGGCGCCGTTGGTCGGCGAACTACTGCAAGGGCCGCCCCAACCGCAGAAGGTGATGCCACCGGACGAATGGTTGGCAGCGCTGGCCCGCATCCCCATGCTCCACCAACCCGGTGAGGCATGGCTGTACAACATCTGCTCAGACATTCAGGGCGTGTTGGTGTCCCGAGCGACCGGGCAGTCGCTCGACGAGGTGATGGCAGAGCGGTTGTTCGAGCCACTGGGGATGGCCGACACGGGCTTCTCCGCACCATCCGGCGAGGCCGACAGGCTCAGCCCGCTGTACCGGCTGAATTCGGACGGGACGCCGGCGGTGGTGGACCCGCCGGGCGGCCAGTGGAGCACTCTGCCTCCGTTCCCCTCGGGGGCAGGTGGTCTGGTGTCGAGCCTGGACGACGTGCTCGCGTTCCAGCGGATGCTGCTGTCCGGCGGCCGGGCCGAAGACGGGCGGCACGTTCTGTCCGAGCGTGCGGTCTGGCAGATGACCACCAACTACCTGACGGAACAGCAGCGTGCGGACAGCGAACTGTTCCTGGAGGGCCAGGGGTGGGGCTTCGGCGGATCGGTGGACGTGACACGGCGCGATCCATGGAACGTGCCAGGTCGGTACGGCTGGGTGGGCGGCACCGGGACGGCGGCCCACCTGGTTCCGACGACCGGGCTGGTGACGATTCTGCTCACCCAGCAGGAGATGACCAGCCCCACCCCGCCGCCGCTGATGCGGGAGTTCTGGCGCTACGCGGCAGGGGGCTGAGCACTCGGCTCGGCGGCAAGGTCAGCGCGGCGGTAGCTGGACCCGTCCCGGGTGCGGGTCAGCAACTGGGCCTCGATCAGATAGCGACGAAGCATGGAGGTGTCGGAGTGGACGATGAGTAGCACGTCATTGACCTCGCGCTCGCTGTAGGAGCGGTCGGGCTCGAACAGGGACCGCGCGAGGTGGTCGAGGAGGGCGGTGCGACGAGCCGGCTTGCGCGGGATCGACGTCAGACGGCCCTCGGTGAAGAAAGCGGCAAGGGCGGCCGGCGTTTCGTTGGCGGACATGACACGAAGCCTCGCAGGGCGGCTGCCAGGCGGACAACCGGATTTCGACGCGGGACGCCGGCCACGGGCCGGCGTCACCGACAGAGGAGGACATGCATGCGAATGGCGAGCGTACCGAGCGGACGGTGGGCTGCACTGCGAGCACTGGTGCCGCTGTGCCGGCGGGGCAGCGGATCAGGCCAGGCCGAACCAACCGAGGACGGTCTGCACCAGCAGGATGGTGGACATCAGGGCCACCCCGACCACCACCGTGGTCGCGGCGATCCGGTACCGGCGGCCATTCGCGGCGTCGCCGAGCAGCGAGCGGCGGTTGGTGAGCACCAGCAGGTACACCAGCACGATCGGGCTGATCAGTCCTTGGAGCACCTGAGTACCGATCAGCAACCGAATGACGTCCACGGGCGTCAAGGCCACGATCGCACCCAGGGCGAGCTGCGCAGTGAACACACCGAGGAACAACGGCGCGTCGCGGAACCGCCGGGAGACCGAGCGTTCTACTCCGACGGCCTCGCCGATCGCGTAGCCGGCGGACAGCGGAACCACGGCGCCGGCCAGGGCGGAGGCCCCCAGCAAACCGAAGGCGAACAGCAGTTCCGCGCTCGGGCCGGCCACCGGCTCCAGAGCCCCGGCAGCCTCGGCTGCGGACTGCAGTGGACCGGTCCCGCCGATCGCCGACGCGGTGGCCACGATGATGGTCAGACTGATGACACAGGCGAACACCGCGCCGAGTACGGCGTCCGCCCTGATCAGCTTGTACTCCTCCGGCTTCGCTCCGCGGTCCACCACCCCGGCTGCGGCGTAGAACTGCATGTACGGGCTGACGGTTGTTCCGATCAGGGCCACCGCGAGGAGAATGAAGTCGCTCGACGGTTGGAGGTGCGGAACTATCAGGTTCTTGCCGACCTCGCCCCAGCGCGGGTGGCCGAGGATCATGGCGACCGGGTAGGCGAAGAATGCCAGCGACATCACCAGGAAGATCCGCTCGGCCCACCGGTACGAGCCGAACAGCACGAGTGCCCACAACAGTACGGCGGCCGGCGGGACAACCGCCCACTTCGGTACGCCGAGCAGTTCGAACGCCGCGCCGATTCCGGCAAATTCACTGACCACCAGGCCGGTGTTCGCCAGCAGCAGGCAGCCGACCGCCAGGGCGGTCAGCCGGAGACTGAACTGCTCCCGGATCAGGGCGCCGAGGCCTTTGCCGGTGTACGCCCCGAGACGGACGGCCATTTCCTGCACCATCACCAGGGCGATGGTGACCAGCACCATGAAGAACAGCGTGCCGTAGGCGAATTGGGATCCGGCCGAGGCGTAGGTGGCAATGCCAGCGGCGTCGTTGCCCGCGTTGGCGGCGACCAGGCCGGGCCCGGCGACCATTGCCAGGGCGGCGATCCGGCGCAGCCCGCGCCGACGGCCCGGTGGCGGTGCCGGTTCGGCGGTCGGTCCGGAGAGCGTTGCGGTGACGCCGAGTTCGGCCGCTGCAACGCCGGTCGGGGCCGAAGTGACCTGCGGCGCGGTGGACTCGGCAGTGATCGGGTCGAGGTGGGCGTTCACTGGCGGAACCTCCGGAGGTGCAGGCGGCCACGTTCGGGCAGCAGGGCGTCGAGGATGTCGTCGGCAAGGATGCGGCCCAATGGCCGTCCGTCCTCGCCAACCACCAGGAGGGAGGACTTGCGGGCGGCCATCAGCCGGTCGGCGGCCTGGGCGAGCCGGGTGTCCGGGGTGAGCGTCACCGGCGCGCCGAACTGGGCCAGCCAGTCCGCCAGATCGGAGATTCGGGTGGAGTCCTCGGCCACCGCCAGCTCGAACAGCGGCACGTCGGCGACCAACCGTCCGGCGGCGTCGAGCACCACAACGGCGTCGATCTCGGCGCGGTGCTCCGCCTGGGCAGCGAGATCGGCCCGGACTTCCGAGACGCTCTGCTCCAGCCGGGCGGTGACCAAACGGGTCGTCATGGCGCCACCAGCAGTGCCCTCGCGGTGGGAGAGCAGGTCGCGGAGCTCGGCGGCCTCCTCGCTGGGCATCCGCTCCAGCAGACTCTCCCGTTCACGGGGTGCCAGATCGCGCAGCGCGTCGGCGGCTTCGTCGGGCTCCATCGCATCGACCAGCCGTGCGGCATGCTCCGGCTGGGTCTCGCGGAGCAGGTTCTCGAGCTCGGCCGGCACCATCTCCTCAAGAGCGTCCGCGGCGTGCTCGGGCTCCAACCAGCCCAGGAGCTGCTGGCGTTCGCTGCGGCCGAGGTCCTCCAGGATGTCGGCCAGATCAGCGGGGCGGAGCCGGTTCAGGGCGGACCGAGAGGCCCGCAGTCGGACTTCCGCCGGCCCGTCGGTGGCCTGCTCGCCGAACGGAGCGACGGACTGCCAGTCCAGGACGCGCTCCGGCGTCGGCCGGACCTGCCAACGGCGCGGACCAAGTCGGCGCAGCAGTGTCGGCAGCGAGACGTCCACCCCGACCAGGACCACCCGGCCCACCAGCGGGGCCAGATACAGATCGGCGGCCCGGGTCACCTGAACGCCGTCCACATCGACGAGTTGATGGTCCAGCACATCACGGGCCAACAGCACCTCACCGGGGCGACGCTGGAAGTCCCGCAGGTCGACCCGGGAGGCACGCAGCCGGACCTGCCCGGCCGTGAGACGTCCGATCGCATCGGCCGGGAGGAAGGCCCGGCGACGTCCGATCCGCAGGATCAGACCGGTCATCGGCGGATACGGGTCTGGGCCGTACAGCCGTGCGACCACGTCGGCGAGCCGTCCGACCTCGGCACCCGCCTGGTTGGTGACGGACGCCCCGATCAGCCCGGCCAAGGAGACAAGGGAGGAACGCACCGCACGGCCGGCGGTGGCACGGTGGTCCAGGTTGGTCCGGCGATCGCGGAGCCTGGAGGAGGTCGAACTGAAGAGTGTGTTGGTGGCCATGGCGAACACCCCTCTGCCCCGGCGAGGCGGGGCCGACGGGCGATTCGGGACAGCTCCTCATGAGCTCCGGTCGACTTCCGTGACCCGGCCGCAGCTCGGCCTGGCGGGAAGACCCGGCCAGGGTGCGGGGGTTGGTTCCGGCGTGGTCCGGTCGTGGACGGTCCACCGAGCGGGCCGACGGCAGCGGGCCGACGACAACAGGCTGCCGATCGCCCTACGGCAGGCGGCACGAAGCCGAGGCGGAACACCGTGGCGGAGCCAGATTCGACCGGGCCGCAGCCAGACGCAGCCGCAGTCTGGGACATGCCGGAGAGCGGCGGCGCTGCCGGGTTCCGGCGGCGCTCGGCCGAGCGGGGTCACGGAATCAGTGAAGGAGGAACCGTCTCGAACCGCAGAACAACGGCGAGGACGAATCGGGAAGGGGCTGACTATGCCCCGGACTACTGCAGTCCATCTCGCCTCCTCCCGATTTTGACCAGCGAGTCCCACTCGCGGCCGCGCGGCAGGCGACCGGCCAGGACGGCCCGGCGCACCCCAACTCGTCAGAGCTCTGGCACTCCACGGCGTGTCCCCAGGTCAGGGGAAGCCACTTGGGATCACCCCTTGGGCCGGGGAGACCTGTCCTGATCCGGAGCTTCTCTCGACGGGTGGGATCAGTGGCCTGTGTCCGTGAAGACGCCGCACCGAACGAGGTGTCTGTCCTTGTGCGACCAGGATAGGCCTACCGCCACCCCCACAACCCCATGCTTGACCAGGGTTTGACTCCAAGCTGGTCGGACTTGGGTCAACGACGCGCCGCGGGCCCCGCGGCCGAAGGGAGAACCCGGGGCGCGTGCGGGGGCGGTGGAGGAGACGGCCGTGCGGGCGGGGGTTGTGGCTGAACCGCAATGCGCCGAGCGGGACAGGGGTGAATCGGGACAGGGGTGAATAGGGCCTTGCCCGGGACGGATCGCCGGACCGGCCGACGGTGCTGGCGTTCGCCGCAGGGGCGACACTGGCCGGCGCCGCCGCCACCCGGTGGGTCGCGGCGGAGACGACGGAGAGATGGCTGCGCGGGCCGGGAACCGATCGGGGTCAGGAGTGGAACGAGAGGCGGAATTCGATGGAGCGGTGCGTGGTGCGGTAGCCGAGGGCCTCGTTCACGGCGATCATGCCGACGTTGTGGTCGGCGGTGTCGGTGAGGAGGCCGGTGATCTCCGGCTGCTCGGTGCGTGCCCAGCGGATGGTCTCGGCCTTCATGGCCCGGGCGAGACCCCGTCGGCGATGGGTGGGCATCACGCCGGTGCCGTAGTGCTGGGCGTCGCCGGAACGGCTGGCCGGGAGGACGAGTTCGGTGAAACCGACGATGCTGCCGGTGGCTTCTTCCACCGCGGCCACGGTGTGCAGGAGTTCACCCCGGTCGGCGACGGCCTTCGCGGCCGCGAGGACTCGCTCCTCGTCCCAGGCGACCACGCCGAAGTCGGTGTCACCCATCGGCGTGTCGTCCATGGCGGTGCGCGAAACGGTGAAGGTGGCCAGCCATTCGTCCGGGCAGCTGCCGAGCCACGAGATCAGTCGGTACCCGGGGCTGATCGGCACCTCGACTGCGGCCGGCGCGGCGGCGGGTGCGGTCAGGTCGAGCCGGGCGAAGTCGAGGACCAGCGCCCGGTCGAAGCCCCGCGCGGTGAGGAAGGCATCGCCGGGGGAGCCCTCGACCGCCTGGACGAGCATGGCCTGGCGGCCGTCCTCGGCAGCCGCCGAGGCGGCAGCGGACAGCAGGGCCGAGGCGATGCCGCGCCGGCGTTCGGCGGGGTGGACGTTCAGTGTCAGGGAGCACAGGTGAGCCTGGCCGGGAGAGGTGAACAGTCCCAGAACGGCGGTTCCGAGTGGAGTGCCGTCAGAGGCGGACGCCAGCCAGGTGAGACGGTGCGTGAACGGCGACGGGGCGGCATCGGTGAGGGCGGTCAGACGGAATGTCACGGGTGATGGACTCCAACAGGAGGGGCGGGCGAGCGATGATCGTGCATGCGGCACCGAAGCAGGTGCATCCGGCAGGTGCAAGCGATTTCCGGGGCACTGCGGGTTGTCGGCCAGGCACGGGGGGTTGTTGGCGTGTGGTGGTTGGTGTGGGGGATGTCGCCGGGTTGAAAGAGGGGCGGTGGAAGGAAGAAGGGGCCGATGAAGCGTCATATCGCTTGGAAACGTGATGATCTGACGATGAATCAGTTCGGATCGACACGCGCGCAGCCGCTGGTGCGGGCAGGTTCGGGGCGGGATCATCGTCGCTGTGGTGGTCGGCGTCGCGGCAGCCGCACACGGCTGCTGGGACGCACGCGGGGTGGCGAAGGTGGAGGGCGGATGACCGACGTGCGACTCACGGTGGAGCGCCTGCGCAGTCTGGTGGCCGAAGGCGCCGTGGAGACCGTGGTGTTGGCCGTCACCGACATGCAGGGTCGGTTGCAGGGAAAACGGCTGGCGGCGGAGCACTTCCTGAACGAGGTGCTGGCCGACGGCGCCGAGGGCTGCGGCTACCTGCTGGCAGTGGATGTGGAGATGAACACCGTGGACGGCTACGAGGTGTCCTCCTGGGAGACCGGTTACGGCGACCTGGTGTTCCGGCCCGACCTGACGACCCTGCGGATGGTGCCGTGGCACCCGGCCACCGCGATGGTGCAGTGCGACCTCGCCGACCAGGACGGCAGCCCGGTCGCGGTGTCACCCCGTCAGGTGCTGCGCCGCCAGCTGGAGCGCCTCGCCGGGTACGGATGGCAGGCTTACGTGGGCACCGAGTTGGAGTTCATGGTGTTCCGCGACAGCTACGAGCGGGCCTGGGAGAAGCACTACCAGGACCTCACGCCCGTCAACCAGTACAACGTGGACTACTCGATCCTCGGTACCGGACGGATCGAGCCGCTGCTGCGCAGGCTGCGCACCGGAATGGCGGGCGCCGGGCTGGCGGTGGAGTCGGCGAAGGGCGAGTGCAACCTCGGGCAACACGAAATCGCCTTCCGCTACACCGACGCGCTGACCTGCTGCGACGACCACGCCGTGTACAAGACCGGAGCGAAGGAGATCGCCGCTCAGGAAGGCGTCAGCCTCACCTTCATGGCCAAGTACGACCAACGGGAGGGCAATTCCTGCCACATCCACCTGAGCCTGCGCGACCAGCAGGACCGGCCGGTGTTCCCCAGGAGCGGTGAGGACGGAACCGGCGGCGGGCCCGGGCAGCCGGGAGAGTTCTCCCGGACGATGGAGCACTTCCTGGCCGGGCAGCTCGCCTGCCTCGGCGAGTTCGCGCTGCTGCTCGCGCCGACCGTCAACTCCTACAAGCGCTACGTGGCAGGCAGTTTCGCCCCGACCGCGATCGCCTGGGGCCGCGACAACCGGACGTGCGCGCTGCGGGTGGTCGGACACGGCGGCTCGCTGCGGTTCGAGAACCGGGTGCCGGGCGGGGACGTCAACCCGTACCTGGCGGTGGCCGCCCTGATCGCCGCCGGACTGCACGGAGTGGAGCACCAACTGCCGCTGGAGCCGGAGTTCACCGGCAATGCCTACGCCTCCGACGCCCCACGCGTGCCCGCCACACTGCGAGAGGCGATCGAGCTGTTCGACCGTAGCGAGGCCGCCACCGTGGCGTTCGGCAAGGACATGGTTCGGCACTACGCGCACGCGGGTCGGGTCGAACTCGCCGCCTACGACGCCGCAGTGACCGACTGGGAGCGCCGTCGCAGCTTCGAACGGCTGTAGGGCGCGGACGCCCGGCGCCGCCACACCAGCGCCACCACCGGACACCAGCGCCGTCACGGGACACCACCGCGCAGGCACCAGGGTGCCGATGCCGCCGCGCGGACACCGCACACGGACACAGCGGATACGGACCAGCAACACGGACACCACACCACAGGAGAGCGCCGTGACCGACCAGCCCGATCCGTACCAGGTGGTCAACCCCGCCACCGAGGAGGTGATCGCCACCGTCGAACTCGCCGGCATCGAGGCCGCCGATGCCGCGATCGCCCGCGCCAAGGCCGCGTTCGAGAGCTGGCGGGCCGTCGGCCCGGAAGACCGGGCCCGGCTGCTGCGCCGCTTCGCCGCCGAGGTGGACGCCGACCGTGAACACCTGGCCGCGCTGGAGGTCGCCAACGCGGGGCACACCATCGGAAACGCCCGGTGGGAGGCCGGCAACGCCCGCGACGTCATCGAGTACTACGCAGGCGCGCCCGAGCGGCTGTTCGGCCGGCAGATCCCGGTCGCCGGCGGCCTCGACGTCACCTTCCACGAACCGCTCGGCGTGGTCGGCGTGATCGTCCCGTGGAACTTCCCGATGCCGATCGCCGCCTGGGCGCTCGCACCCGCCCTCGCCGCAGGCAACACGGTGATCGTCAAACCCGCCGAGGCGACCCCGCTGACCGCGCTGCGCCTCGGTGAACTCGCCCTGCGCGCGGGGCTGCCGGAGGGCGTGCTGCAGGTCCTGCCGGGCCGCGGGCCGGTGGTCGGGCAGCGGTTCGTTAGCCACCCGGACGTCCGCAAGGTGGTGTTCACCGGCTCCACCGCCGTCGGCAGGTCCGTGATGGCCGGCTGCGCCGCTCAGGTCAAGCCCGTGACGCTGGAGCTCGGCGGCAAGAGCGCCAATATCGTGTTCGCCGACGCCGACCTGGACAGGGCCGCTGCCACCGCCCCGTACGCGGTGTTCGACAACGCGGGGCAGGACTGCTGCGCCCGCTCCCGGATCCTGGTCGAGGCGAGCGTGTACGAGGCGTTCATGGCACGGCTGGAGAGCGCGGTGCTGGCGGTGCGGGTCGGCGACCCGGGTGACGAGAAGACCGAGATGGGGCCGCTGATCTCGGCCGCGCACCGGCAGCGGGTCGCCTCGTACGTGGACGGCGACACTGAGGTGGCGTTCCGCGGCAGCGCCCCGGAAGGGCCCGGGTTCTGGTACCCGCCGACGGTGCTCGCACCGATCGCGCCCGACCACCGGGCGTTCACCGAGGAGGTGTTCGGGCCGGTGGTCGCGGTGGTGCCGTTCCGTGGCGAGAGCGACGCGGTGCGGATCGCCAACACCACCGAGTACGGACTGTCCGGCTCGATCTGGACCCGCGAGGTGGGCCGGGCGCTGCGCGTCGCCCGCGCCGTCGAGGCGGGCAACCTGTCCGTCAACTCGCACTCCTCGGTGCGGTACTGGACGCCGTTCGGCGGTTTCAAACAATCCGGTCTGGGCCGCGAGCTCGGCCCCGATGCCCTGCACGCCTTCACCGAGACCAAGAACGTCTTCATCGCGACGGAGGAATGAACCCCATGACCAAGCGACTCGACGGCCGGGTGGCCGTCGTCACCGGCGCGGGCAGCGGCATCGGCCTGGCCACCGCACGCCGGTTCGCCGCCGAAGGCGCGAAGGTGGTGTGCGCCGACATCGACGAGGAGACCGGCGCCAAGGCCGCCAACGAGGTCGGCGGCCTGTTCGTGCGCACCGACGTGAGCGACGAGGAACAGGTCCGGGTGCTCTTTGACACCGCCGTCGAGCACTACGGCAGCCTGGACGTGGCGTTCAACAACGCCGGCATCTCGCCGCCCGAGGACGACTCGATCCTGGTCACCGGGCTGGAGGCGTGGAAGCGCGTCCAGGACGTCAACCTGACGTCCGTCTACCTGTGCTGCAAGTACGCGATCGGGCACATGCGACGCCAGGGCAAGGGCTCGATCATCAACACGGCGTCCTTTGTGGCGGTGATGGGCGCGGCCACCTCGCAGATCTCGTACAGCGCCTCCAAGGGCGGGGTGTTGTCGATGAGCCGGGAGCTGGGCGTCGAGTTCGCCCGCGAGGGGATCCGGGTCAACGCGCTGTGCCCGGGGCCGGTCAACACCCCGTTGCTGCGGGAGCTGTTCGCGAAGGACCCCGAGCGGGCCGCCCGCCGCCTGGTGCACATCCCGCTCGGCCGGTTCGCCGAGCCCGAGGAGATTGCCGCGGCCGTCGCCTTCCTGGCCAGCGACGATTCCTCGTTCATGACCGCCAACACCTTCCTGGTGGACGGCGGCATCTCCGGCGCTTACGTCACCCCGCTCTAGCCGCCGGGGGCCAACGGGACGGCCGGACGGGTCGTGAGGACACCGTCCGGCCGTTCAGCCCTGAGTCGATCTGTCGTGGGCCGGCCCGCCCGGCAGGGCAGCACCGGCGCTGTTCACTCCGCGGAGAAGGCGTCCCCGTCGATCGCGAGTGCGCTGCCGTCGCGGGCACCCGCGTCGCCCTCGACGGCGAGTGCGTCGCCGCCCGTGGCCCAGGCGTCACCCCCGAGCGCGGCGGCGCTGCCGTCCAGCGCGACCGCGTCGCCGTCGACGGCCAGCGCGTTGCCGCGCACGGCCCAGGCGTCGCCCTCGATCGCCACCGCGTCGCCGTCGATCGCCACCGAGTCGCCGCCGAAGGCGATCGCCCCGTGCGGGTGCTCGTGCTCATGCTCGTGCTCGTGCGCGGACGCGGTGCCCGCAGCGCCGAACAGGGCGAGCCCGGTGAGGAAGGTGGCGGTGGTGAGCTTGGCAATGCTGAAAAGCATCAATTCCTCCATGGTTGGCGCCGAACGCGACCGATCGCGACCGATCCTGGAGGAGGGCCGACCCGTGGCGTGGGCCTCCGGCCGTGTCGTCACCCGTCCGGGGCAACTCCACTGCCGTGACGGGTGAGTGAGGTACCGCCGGATGCCGTACCGGGTGCCACGAGCACCGATTGGCTTGGCAGGTACGGAAGTTGAGACACCGGGTGGTATGACGATCGGATCAGCGTGCCGGGAGTTCCATCTCGAACCAGACCACCTTGCCGTCCCGGGTCGCCCGGCTGCCCCAGCGGTGCGCCAACTCGTTGATCAGCTGCATGCCCCGGCCGCCCTCGTCGTGCGGACCCGACGGCCGCAGCCGCGGCTCCCGGCTGTCCGAGTCCGACACCTCCACCGTCAGCAACGCGCCGCGGAACACCCGCAGTTGCAGCGGCGAACCCGCGTGTATCAGGGCGTTGGTCAACAACTCCCCGGTCAGCAGCACCACCGGCTCCACCAGCGAGGTCAGGCCCCAGCCCGTCAGCGTCCGCCGGGTGAACTCCCGGGCGTGCCGCAGCAGCGCCGGGTCGCCGGACAGCGGCAGCGTCGCCAGCCGGTCTTCGCCGACCGGCCCAGCGTGCGCCATGATGACCGCCACATCGTCCTGCCCCAGCGTCGCCCCGAGTGCGTCCAGCACCACGTCGCAGCCCCGCTCCAAGGTGCCCTGGCGGTGCGTCACCGTCTCGCGCAGCAACTCCAGGCCCTCGTCCAGGTCCTGGCCGCGCCGCTCCACCAGCCCGTCCGTGTACAGCACCAGCAGCCCGTCCTTGCGCAGCGGGAACCGGATCGACTCGAACGGCACCCCGCCCACACCCAACGGCGCCCCCGGCGGCGGCTGCACCAGCCGCGCCTGCCCGTCGTGCTCGGACACCACCGGCGGCAGATGCCCCGCCGAGGCGAGGATGCACTCCTCGTCCACCGGGTCGAACACCGCGCACACACAGGTCGCGAACTGGCCCTCGCCGAGCTGCGCCGTCGCATCGTCCAGCCGGCGCAGCACCCGCGCCGGATCCAGGTCCAGCGTCACCAGCGTGCGCGCCACCGTTCGCAACTGGCCCATGGTGGCGGCCGCCCGGATGCCGTGGCCCATGACATCGCCGACGATCAGCGCCACCCGGCCGCCGGTCAGCGGCACCACGTCGAACCAGTCGCCGCCGATCTCGTCGCCCACCGTCGAGGGCAGATAGCGGTGCGCGATCTCCAACCCCGGGGTGTGGTGCACGTCCTGCGGCAGCAGGCTGCGCTGCAGGGTGAGCGCGGTGTCCCGTTCGCGCCGGTACAGCCGCGCGTTGTCGATGCACACCGCCGCCCGCGCCGCCAACTCCTCGCCGAGCGCCAGGTCGGCCGCCGTGAACGCCTCCGGATTGGTCATTCGCGCGAACTCCACCCCGCCCAGCACCTGCCCGCGCGCCAGCAGCGGCACCATCAGGTACGAGTGCAGGCCCGCGTCCAGACTGGGCTGGATCCGCTCCGGGTAGGTGACGATCCGGCGCAGCGCGAACTCGTCCACGTGCGGCACCAGCACCGACCGGCCGGTGCGCATTGCCTGCGCGTACAGGTGGGCCGAGCGCGACGACCCGCCGACCTCGTCCGCCGCGTTCACCAGCTTGGCGCGGGAGCTCCCGTCGTCGTCGGCCCGCTCGCCGACCGCGACCGCACGCAGCAGCACCGAACCCGACTCGGGCACCGGCTCCGGGTCCTCGTCCGCCATCACCGCCTCCCGGATGTCCACGGTGACGAAGTCCGCGAACCGGGGGATCACGACGTCCACCAGCTCCTGCGCGGTCAGATGCAGGTCCAGCGTGGTGCCGATCCGGGTGGACGCCTCGTTCAGCAGGGCCAGCCGCTGCTGGGCGGTCTCGGCGGCCTCCAACGCGTGCTGGCGCTGCTCGGCGGCGTCCCGCTCCCGGGTGTACAGCAGCGCGTTGTCGATCGCCACCGCGGCCCGCCCCGACAACTCGGCCGCCAGCGCCACGTCCGTCTCGTCGTACCGGGCCTCGGTGCACGAGCGCATGAACGTCGCGGTGCCGATCGCCGAACCGCGGGCGATCAGCGGCACCACCATGAACGACCGCACCCCCTGCTCGCGGATCGCGGCAGTGCGCACCGGATCGTCGGCGAACCACTTCATGGTCGGAGCACTGGCGTCCGCCACCAGTACCGACCGGCCGTGCGCCAGCGCCCACGCGTACGGGCTGCTCGGGCGGTAGCGCTGCACCGCGCCGACCGGGCCGATCGACCACATCCCGCTGCCCGGAACGGTGTGGAACGCCAGCCGGCGCAGCACCGCGGACCGGTCGGAGCGGTCCGGCAGCACCGCGGCCTCGCCGCGCACCATGGACTCCAGTACCTCGACCACCACGGTGTCGGCCAGCCGCGGTGTCGCCGTCTCGGCCAGCTCCCGGGCGGTGGTGGCCAGATCGAGCGTGGTGCCGATCCGGGCGGACGCGTCGTTCAGCAGCGCCAGCCGCTGCTGGGCGGCCTCGACGGCGGTCTCCGCCTCGAACCGGTCGGTGATGTCCACGACCGTCACGCAGACCCCGAGCACCGTGCCGTCCGGCTCGTCCAGCCGGAAACACGCCACCGACCAGGCGTGCTCGCGCTCCGGGTCGGCCGGCGTCCAGCCGTGTGTGCGGGCGTCCAGCACCGATTGGCCGTCGGCCAGCACCTTCATCATCATCGCCTCGACCTGCTGGCCGTCGATGGCCGGCAGCACCTCGGTCAGGCGCCGCCCCATACTCTCCTGCCGAGGCACCCCGTTGATCCGGGCCAGTGCGTCGTTCAGGCGGACGAAGCGCAACTCGGTGTCGAACACCGCCATGCCGACCGGGGACTGGGTGAAGAAACCGTCCAGTACCGCCAGGTCGGAGGCCAGCCGGCGCACCGCGCTGACGTCCGAGGCCACCGCCAGCACCATCGGGGCCCCGTCCGGACCGAGGACCGGAAACGCGCGGAACTCCAGTCGCACCAGGTGCCCGTCGCGGTGCCGCACCGGGAAGACCCCCGAGAACGGACGGCCACTGAGGATCCGGGAGAACAGCTCCAGCACCTCGGGGCGCCGCTCCCCTCCCACCAACAGGTCCGCGGCGCGGGCGCCCACCGCCTGCGCGGCGGGAAAACCGAGCAGCGTCTCCGCGTCCGGACTCCAGTGCAGGATCCGGCCGTCCGACGCGACCAGCGCCGTCGCCACCGGAATGGCCAGCAGGCCGTCGGGCAGCTCCGCACCGCCCTCCGCCAACGGAGAGGTGGGGCGGATCCGGTGACTACCCTGCTTGTCGGTGTCCATCTGGCCACCTGCCGTTCCGGGGGCGGGTACCGCTCTGCCATCCTCGCACGCCGGGCCGCCCGCGCCCAGACGGGTGAGCGCCCGCTATTGTGGACCGGATGGACACCCGTCGGACCGACCCCCAGGTGGCGCCCGGTGGCGCGTAGGCCCCCCGCACCTGTGAGCCCGCTGCCGCAGCGCGACGGCATCGACCCGGTCCACGTGCGGCTGCCCCTCGAAGGCCCCTGGCCGACCGTCCGCGCCTACCTGGAGGAGCGTTACGGCGCCGCCGCCGGCCCCGGACGGATCGCGGCGATGCTCGACGCCGGCGAATTCGCCGGCCCCGACGGGCCGATCGCCCCCGATGCCCCCTACCGGCCCGGCGGCCACGTGTGGTTCCACCGCGAACCCGGGCCGCCCGAACCCGTGGTGCCGTTCCCCGTCGAGGTGCTGTACCGCGACGAGCGGATCGTGGTCGCCGACAAGCCGCACTTCCTGGCCACCACCCCGCGCGGCAGCCACGCCACCGAGACCGCGCTAGCCCGGCTGCGCCGCGACCTCGGCCTGCCCCGGCTCAGCCCCGCGCACCGCCTGGACCGCCTCACCGCGGGCGTGGTGCTGTTCATCGCCGACCCCACCCGCCGGGGCGCCTACCAGGGACTGTTCGAACGGCGGGAGGCCGTCAAGACCTACGAGGCGATCGCCCGGCACAACCCGGCCGTGCCCCTGCCGACCACCGTGCGCAACCGGCTCGTCAAGGACCACGGCCGGCTGGACGCCTACCAGGTGCCGGGGGAGCCCAACGCGGAGAGCCGGGTCGAGCTGCTGGAGGCCCGCGACGGCCTGGGCCGCTACCGGCTCGCCCCGCACACCGGCCGCACCCACCAGCTGCGGGTGCACATGAACGGGCTCGGCCTGCCGATCCTCGGCGACCCGATCTACCCCGAGCTGCTGCCCGAACAGGACCCCGAGAACTACCGGCGTCCGCTCCAACTGCTGGCTCGCTCGCTGGAATTCACCGACCCCGTGGACGGCACGCCGCGACGTTTCGTCAGCGGACGGGTGCTGGCGGCGTGGGCCGATCCGGCCGACTGGCGCGGCTGACGGACCCTCGGAGCGACGGCGAGCGCCTCCTTGTGCGCAGTGTATTGACGGACAGTCTAATAACTTCTACCTTCGCGGCAGTGGCACCAGTCCACCCTCGACCACGCCCCCACCGCGAAGGAGCCGGCATGCCGCCCCACCCTGCCGCCACCCCCGGCGCCCCTGACCGCGAGCGCACCGCCCCCGACCGGGAACGCACCGCCGAACGCCTGCTCGCCTCCTCCGCGAAGCTCTCGTTCAACCCGCTCAACGACATCGACTGGGACGCCGACCCCGTCCCCGGCGCCTACTACTGCCCGCCCCGCCACCTCTCCCTCTACGGCACCGACCTGTGGGAACGGCTGACCGAGGCCGAGCGCATCGAACTCTCCAAGCACGAGGTCGCCTCGATCGCCAGCGTCGGCATCTGGTTCGAGGAGATCCTCATGCAGATGCTGCTGCGCCACGCCTTCGACCGGGACCCCACCAGCAACCACGTCCAGTACGCGCTCACCGAGATCGCCGACGAATGCCGGCACTCGGTGATGTTCGCCCGCATGATCGCCAAGATGGGCGTCCCCGCGTACGGCGCCGGATTCGTCGCCCACAACCTCGGCCGGCTGTTCAAGGCGATCTCCACCCACAGCCAGACCTTCGGCGGCACCATGTACGTCGAGGAGATCCTGGACGCCTTCCAGCGCGAAATGATGAACGACGACACCGTCCAGCCGCTCACCCGGCAGGTCTCCCGGATCCACGTCATCGAAGAGGCCCGGCACATCACCTACGCCCGCGAGGAACTCGTCCGCAAGCGGCTCGGGCCGCTGCAGCGGCGGTGGGAGCAGTTCCTCCTCGGCGTGGTCATCTACTACGCCACCACCGCGCTGATCCACCCCCGGCTCTACGCCGCCGTCGGCATCGACCCGAAGATCGGCAAGGCCGTCGCCCGGGCCAACCCGCACTGGCGCAACACCAGGATCGAGATGGCGCAGAAGGTGATCGGCGTGCTGGACCGGGCCGGACTGGTCGGCCGCGCCAACCGCTGGCTGCTGCGCGCCGCCGGTGTGATCGCCTGAGCGGTTCGACGACGGCGCGGGTCGCAGAGTTGTGATCATCCGGTGTCGAAGTGGTCTTCCGATGATCGAGTGGCGCGGATACAGTGCGAAGCATCGAACGATCCGGGGGGATCCTCATGCGTCGCGCGCCACTCGGCACTGCCGCTGCTGCCGTCCTGCTGCTCACCGCCGTCGCCGGATGCGGCGGATCGACGCCACCCGAGGGCGGTGGGACGGCGGCCACCACCCCCGCCGGGGACTCCGCCGGGGGCACGGCATCCGGCAGCCCGGGGACGGCCGGTGCTCCGAGCGCGGGCCCGAGCGATACCGCTCCGAGCGGCGCGGCCGGCAGCATCACCGTGGCCTTCGCCGGGGACGTCCACTTCGAGGGCCGGACCGGCTCCCGGCTGACCGCCCCCGCCACCGAAACCGCACTCGGGCCGATCGCCAAGACCCTGTCCGCCGCCGACCTGGCGGTGCTCAACCTGGAGACCGCGATCACCGGCCGCGGCAAGCCCGAACCCAAGACCTACACCTTCCGGACCAGCCCCAAGGCGCTGACCGCGCTCAAGGACGCCGGAATAGACGTGCTCTCCCAGGCCAACAACCACGCCGTCGATTTCGGCGCCGACGGCCTCGCCGACACCCTCGCCGCCAAGGCCAACTCCCCGATTCCACTGATCGGCATCGGCAAGGACACGGCCGAAGCCTTCGCGCCCCACATAGCCACCGTGCACGGCACGAAGGTCGCCGTCCTGGCAGCGAGCCAGGTCGACGAACTCACCAACCAGAAGTGGCGGGCCGGCGAGCACAAACCCGGCATCGCCTCCGCGTTCGACGAGAAATCCCTGCTGCGCGCCGTCACCGAGGCCAAGGCGCAGGCTCCCGTGGTGCTGGTGTACCTGCACTGGGGCGAGGAAGGCGTGGCCTGCCCGACCGCCGCACAGAGCGCCCTCGCCAAGAAGCTCGCCGCCGCCGGCGCCACCGCCGTGGTCGGCACACACGCCCACACCATGCTCGGCGCGGGCATGCTCGGAAACACCTATGTGGCGTACGGCTTCGGCAACTTCCTCTGGTACGGCACCTCGAACTACACCGCCTCCGACGAGACCGGCGTCACCACGCTCACCATCAGCACCGACGGACGGGTCACCGGCGAAACGTTCACCCCCGCCCACATCGACGGGCGGGGCGTGCCCGTTCCGCAGACCGGCGGCGCGGCGAAGGCCGCCCAGCAACGCCGCGACGGCCTGCGCGGCTGCACCGGACTGGCCGCCGTCCCGAAGTGACGGCGGCCGGGCCGGGCGGCCGTCAGCCCAGGTTCAGCACCTGGCCCGGGTGGATCAGGTCCGGGTTCTCGCCCACCACCTGCTGGTTGCTCTGGTAGAGACCGGTCCAGCCGCCGTTCAGCTCGTGGGTGCGGGCGATCTTCGCCAGCGTGTCACCCGGGCCGACGGTGTACGGCTGCGGGGACGGGGTCGTGGCGGACGGGGTTTCGGTGGACGGGGGTACGGGCGCGTTGCCGGGGGCGGAGGTGCTCGGGGACGGCGGGGTGGTGGGCTGATCCGGGGTGGACGGTGTGGGCTGCTGGTTGCCGCTGTTGCCCTTGCCGTCCTGGCCCTGGCCCTGGTTGGTGCCGTTGCCGGGTTCGGCGCCGTTGCCGTTGCCGGTCTGGTCGCCGGTGGGCGTGGTGGGGTTCGGGCTCGGGTCGGTGCTCGGGTTGGTGCTCGGGTTGGTGCTCTGGTCGCTCGAAGGGGCCGGGGCAGTCGGAGCGGTCGGAGCAGTCGGGACGGTCCGGCCGTCCGGGGTGGCGGTCGGAGCCGGTGTGGCCGCAGGCGGCTGGGGGTGCGTCAGCTGGATGTAGCGCTCGTACAGGCTCTGGTGGCTGGTCCAGAACCAGCCGCCGTTCTTCTCGTACCAGTACACGTGGTACACCGGGTCGTAGCCGGGCAGGCCGGAGAACACCGGAGTGGCGTTCCGCGGCGCGACGGTGCCGTCCGAGGCGGTGTTGACGGCCGCGATGCCGCGGGCGCCGCGCAGCGAACCCGCCTCGTCCGCCGAGTCGTTGTCGTCCACCACACCGGGGGCGCTGACCGTGCGCAGGCCCGCCGAGTCCGCGCACGAGGCCCAGGGCTGCGGGCCTTCGGTGGCCAGGATGCGTTCGGCGACCGCGATCTGCTGGCTGCGGGTGGCCCCGCTGGGCAGCTCGGCGTACTGGGTGCCGCCGTAGTCGAGCCAGCGCTGGGCGGTGATCTGGAGGCCGCCGTACACGCCGTTGCCCGGGTCGGAACTCCAGTTGCCGCCGCTCTCGCAGTCGGCGACCCGGTCCCAGACCGTGCTCGGTGCGGCCTGCGCACTTGTCACGGCGAGCAGCGGCAGTGCGAGGCCGACGCCGGCGACGCCGGCTGCGGCGATCGCCCGCTCGGCTGCCTTCTCCGCCTGGCTCTGCCGACGATGGCGCCCGGAACCCGTGAAGAGCATGCCCGATCCTCTCCGCACGCCTGCGAGGTGAGCTGTCGGGTTCGGACCGGGAGGAAGGCCCGGCCGCCGCGTACCGGTCGGAGCCGGTGCGGGCGGCTTCACCCCTAGCCGTGGGGGACGGCGACGTACCTGGTTCCCCCGTCCCTGTCCAAGGGTTGTGGTGGTCGACCCGGCAACGCGGCGGACAGGGTTCGGCGTTGCCGCGCGTGGGGCCCGGCGGTGCGGGCCGGATCGAGCCTAATCACTCGAACGGAGTAATCACAAGCTCATCGCGCCTATGTCACGGCCGAGTTGCGTCAGCCCGGTGGTCGGGCAGCCGGGCAGCCGGGCGGGCGGTCGGCCGGCCGGGCGATGGGTGGTCGGGCAGTCGGGCGATGGGGTGATCGGGTGGTCGGCTGCGAAAGTCTGGCCGATCGGTGGGATTGGGGGAGCGGGTGGAGGGGAAGGCGGACAGCCCCGCTTGGGCGGTTGGGTGTCGAGGGTTCCTCAAGTGGCTTGAAAAGCGAGGCAGTTGAGCGAAATCGGCGCATTGGGGGCGTTGTGGATAAATCGCGCGACAGCCACTTCGGAGGCTTCCTACCATCGCGGTGATCGCTGTTCCCCGACCCGCTGTGGAGGTGCCCATGGCTGTGCTGATTCCTGAAGTGCTCCGGGTGGAGCGTCAGTTCGCCCGTCTGTTCGTCGGTCAGTCGTTGTCCGTCCTGGGCGACAGGGTGTCGTTCGTGGCGCTACCGTTCGCCGTGCTGTCGATCGGCGGGTCGGCCGCCGATGTCGGCCTGGTGGCTGCGGCCGGCCTGCTGCCGATGCTGGTGTTCGTGCTGGTCGGCGGCGTGTGGGCGGACCGGATGCCAAGACAGCGGATCATGCTGGCCTCCGATCTGGTGCGGTGCGCGGTCCAGGCGGCCGTCGCGGTGCTGCTGCTCACCGGGACGGCCCGGGTCGGGGTGCTGGCGCTGCTGATGGTGGTGTTCGGGGTGGCGGACGCATTCTTCCTGCCCGCCTCCACGGGGCTGATCCCGCTGCTGGTGTCCGGTGAACGGCTTGGCGAGGCCAATGCCTTGCGCGGGCTCGTCCACTCCGTGGGGTTGGTGATCGGGCCGGTGCTGGCCGGCGCGTTGGTCGCCGTCGCCGGGCCTGGCGGTGCCCTGCTGATGGACGCCCTGAGCTTCGCGGCCAGCGCCGCCGTACTGGCGAGGCTCGGCACAGTGGGCGGGCAAGCCGTCGCGGAGCGCGCCGAGCGGCTCGGATTCCTGGCCGAACTCCGGGTCGGCTGGCGGCAGGTGTGCGAACGGACCTGGGTGTGGTCGGGCATGCTCGCGATTGCGATCTACCACGTGGTGGTGCTGCCCTCCGTGTTCGTGCTCGGCCCGGTCCTGGCGGATCGCGAGTGGGGCGGGGCCGGCGCCTGGGCCGTGGTGGTCACCGCCTTCGGCCTCGGCTCGATCGTTGGTGACGTCTGCGCCTACCGCCTGAAACCGGCCCGACCAATGGCGGTGGCGGCCGTCGCGATGGCGGTTGCCTCCTGCCAGGCGCTGATCATCGGATCCGGCGCTCCGGTCGCGGTGATCGCCCTGCTGGAGGCCTGTACGGGAGTCGGCGTCTCGCTGTTCTTCCTGCTGTGGGAGACCTCACTCCAGGTGCACATACCCGAGCAGGTGCTGTCCCGGGTCAGTTCCTACGACCACCTGATCGCAGTGGCACTGATGCCGCTCGGCCTGGTGCTCGCAGGACCGCTCTCGGACGGGATCGGCGTGCACCGGACGCTGTTCGGCATGACCGCGCTGGCAGTGCCTGCCGCCCTTGTTCTCCTTGCTCTGCCGGCCGTCCGGAAGCTGCCTGCGCGACCCCCGGTCGATGCACTATCCGATAATCCATGAAAGATTGGAATACGCTTTGGATGGTACGCCTCGCCCGGTCAACGCCCGCGGAGCATCGCACCACGCACCACCACGTCCCACGCACCACCCCGTCCCACGCACCACCCCGTCCTACGCACCACGACGTCCCACGCACCACCCGGGAGCCATCCATGTCCGTCGAGGCCCAGCGCCCACTGCCACCCCCGGCAGCCGCGCCGACCGCCGCTGCGCGCACCACCCCGCCCGGCGGGCCCGGTGGCCGGCCGATCCGGCTCGGGCTGCGCGCCAACCTCGCGCAGTTCGGCTTGCTGGTGGCGGTCAACGCCCTGGTCGGCGGCATGCTCGGTCAGGAGCGGACGGTCCTGCCGCTGCTTGCCGACAAGGTCTTCCACCTGTCCGCCTACACAGGTGCGCTGACGTACATCCTGGCGTTCGGCGCGACCAAGGCGATCACCAACTTCTTCGCCGGCACCCTCTCCGACCGGTACGGGCGCAGGCCGGTGCTGATCGCGGGTTGGCTGGTGGCCCTGCCGATACCGGCGATGCTGGCCTGGGGCCCGACCTGGGGCTGGATCGTCGCGGCGAACGTGCTGCTGGGCGTCAACCAGGGCCTCACCTGGTCCACCACCGTGATCATGAAAATCGATCTGGTCGGCCCGGCCCGGCGCGGCCTTGCGATGGGCCTGAACGAAGCGGCGGGCTACCTCGCGGTGGCCGTCACCGCGACCGCCACCGGCGCCATCGCCGCCCACTGGGGCCTGCGCCCGCAGCCGTTCCTGCTCGGCGCGGCCTACGTCGCGCTCGGCCTCGGCCTGACGGTCGCCGCCGTCCGGGAAACGCGCGAGCACGCCCGGGCGGAGGCCGCCGCCCACCGGGCCACGGCAGACGCGTCACTGGAGGGAGCAGCCGCTGGCGCCACGTCGGAGGGCGTGGTCGTCACCGCCAGGTCGGAGGACGCGGCCACCGGTACCGCGTCGGAGGGAGCGGCCGCCGGCGCCGCGTCGGAGGGCACGGTCACCGTCCGTGCGAATGCCGGGGGCGAGGGCGACAGCCAGGCGAGGCTCAGCACCGCCCGAATAGCCCGCACCACCAGCCTCGGCGACCGGGCGCTGTCCAGTGCCAGCTGGGCAGGCATGGTCAACAACCTCAACGACGCCCTCGCCTGGGGCATCTTCCCGTTGCTGTACGCCGCGCACGGGCTGGAGATCGGTCGGATCGGCATCCTCGCCGCGCTCTACCCGGCGGTCTGGGGCGCGGGGCAGATGCTCACCGGCTGGTGGTCCGACCGGATCGGTCGCAAGCACCTGATCACGGCGGGCATGCTGCTGCAGGCCGTCGCCCTCGGCCTGGTCGCGGTCGGGACGACCTTCCCGGTGTGGGCCGCCGCCCAGGCCCTGCTGGGTGCGGGCACCGCCATGGTCTACCCGACGCTGCTGGCCGTCATCGGTGACGTCGCCCACCCCGCCTGGCGGGCGCGTGCCGTTGGCGTCTACCGGCTGTGGCGTGACGGAGGCTTCGCGGTCGGAGCGCTGGTGGCGGGCATTCTCGCCGACGCGTACGGCGTGACCACCGCGATCTGGGCGGTTGCCGCGCTGACCGCAGCGGCCGGTGTCACCGTGGCGGTGCGGATGTACGAGACCCACCCGCGCCGCTGACCAGCCTTCAGCGGCGGGTGTTGCCGCCGGCGGGTCCTGCCGCCGGTGGCGAGGGGCAGCGGCCTCGGGGTCGCCCTCGGGGTCGGACCCCGGGGTCGGGCTCAGGGGAACTCGGCGCGCAGGGCGGCGAGTTCGGGCGTCCGGGCGCCGTGGGTGCGGAGGTGCTCGTCCAGCGTGCCGTGGTGGGAGCGGAGGGAGAGTATGGCGCGTCGCAGGTGGACGGCCGCGACCGGGCGGGTGGCGTGGCCGGGGACGTCGGGGTCGGGGTCGGTGAGTCCCAGCGCCGTGTTGGAGTGCAGGAAGTCGGCGAGGATCTCCGGTTCCCCGGCGCCCAGCAGCGACTGCACCAGCGCGACCACCACTCCGGTACGGTCCTTGCCGGACGCGCAGTGCACCAGGACGGCCCGGCGCTCGGCGGCCAGCAAGGTCCGGACTGCCGCGACGGCTGGGCGCCCGGCGAGTTCGGCCATCAACGGGTACAACTCGGCCTGCTCGTCCGGCCAGTGCTGCTCGGCAAAGACCGGGACGTGCAGGTATCGGATGCCGCTGTCGCCGAGCGCGTCCGGACGGGCGGTGACCTCCGGCGGGCTGCGCAGGTCGAGGACGGTGCGCACACCGAGGCCAAGCAGCGTCCGGGTACCCTCGGGCGTCAAGCGGTCCAGCGCACCGGAGCGGTACAGCACCCCACGGGGCAGCGCCCCGATCCCGCCAGCGTCCCGGAAGTTGCGCAACCCGGGAACGGCGGATACGTCCACTTCCGGTGCTGTCGGTTCGTCCGCGATCATGGCGGCCATCCTAGGCGGCACTGGCGTACGGTCTGCTGCGGGGATCGGGGGTTCGGGTGGGGCCGACGGTCAGGACCACCGCGGTGTGCTCGCGGATGGTTTGGTCGTCTACCTCGACCGCCGCCCGGGTCGATTCGGTGCCGGTGGCGGGTTTCAGCGGACCGCGACCACAGGAAGCTTTGCGGTGCTGCCGCCCAGGCCGGGTGGTCCACCACATTGCCGTGCTCGTGAGCGCCGCCGTCCAGGTGGGCCACCTGGACGGCCGTCAGGCCGTGCCGTTTCGCTCCAAGTAGTCGGTCATAGCGGCGCGGGTACTGCGCAGCGCCACCGCAAGGTGCAGCCGGCCATTCTCCGGGTCGAGACGGGCGAGGTGGCGGAGGTCCATGGCCTCGCTCGGCAGGTCGAGTCCGTAGGAGGCCGTCGCCTGGTCCAACGGCAGCCCGGCGCCCCTGCGGGCCCACCGGTCGCCGACCGGCGGCCCGCCGTCGGTGACCAAGTGCGCCACCCACCGACCCGTCAGGGCCAGGGCGGCCAGCAGGGCAAGGCCGATCGTCCATCGCACTGCTGGCCCCCTGCGGTGCACACGCGCGGTGCGCGGGACGTCAGCAGAATCGCCCGCGTCACCGTTGGCCTTGACGGGCAAGGGACTTGGCCAAGGCCCGCGAGCCCGGGCCGCGGCAGGAGATGGCAGCAGAGATGGCAGCAGAGAAGGCAGCAGAGAAGGCAGCAGGCCCGGGCGGGGAGCGTCCGAAGGGGGCGCAGGGGGAGGTGGTCAGGAGAGGGTGACGCCGGGGTAGAGAGGGTGTCCGGCCAGCAGGTCGGCGGCGCGCTTGGCGACCGCGTCGCGGACGGCGGGGTCGAGGACGTACTGGGCCTTGGAGGAGCCGGCGGCGGAGGTCGCGGACAGGACGGTGTGGATCAGGTCCGCCACCTCGTCCAGCTCCGCGGTGCCGAGGCCGCGGGTGGTGAGGGCGGGGGTGCCGAGCCGGATGCCGGAGGTGTACCAGGCGCCGTTCGGGTCCTGAGGGACGGAGTTGCGGTTGGTGACGATGCCCGAGTCCAGCAGCGCCGCCTCGGCCTGGCGGCCGGTCAGACCGTAGGAGGAGACGTCCGCCAGCACCAGGTGGTTGTCGGTGCCGCCGGTCACCAGGCGGGCACCGCGCTTCAGCAGGCCCTCGGCCAGTGCGTGCGCGTTGTCCACCACCTGCCGGGCGTACACCTGGAACTCGGGACGCCGGGCCTCCGCGAACGCCACGGCCTTCGCGGCCATCACGTGCGACAGCGGGCCGCCGAGCACCAACGGGCAGCCCCGGTCGACGTGCTCGGCCAGCTCGGAGGTGCACAGCACCATGCCACCGCGCGGGCCGCGCAACGACTTGTGCGTGGTGGTGGTGACGATCTGCGCGTGCGCGACCGGGTCGAAGTCGCCGGTCAGCACCTTGCCCGCGACCAGACCCGCGAAGTGCGCCATGTCGACCATCAGGGTCGCGCCGACCTCGTCCGCGATCTCCCGCATCTTCCGGAAGTTCACCAGTCGCGGGTAGGCCGAGTACCCGGCGACCAGGATCAGCGGCTTGAACTCGAGGGCGATCCGCCGGACTTCGTCGTAGTCGACCAGCCCGGTCGCCGGGTCCGTTCCGTAGCTGCGCTGGTCGAACATCTTGCCGGAGATGTTCGGCCGGAAGCCGTGCGTCAGGTGCCCGCCCGCGTCCAGCGACATGCCGAGCATCCGCTGGTTGCCCAGCTCGCGGCGGAGCTCCGCCCACTCCTGCTCGCTGAGGTCGTTGACGTTGCGCACCCCGGACCGCCGGAGCGCCGGGCTCTCCACCCGCTGCGAGAGCACCGCCCAGAACGCCACCAGGTTGGCGTCGATCCCGGAGTGCGGCTGTACGTACGCGTGCTCCGCGCCGAACAGTTCCCGGGCGTGCTCGGCGGCCAGCAACTCCACCGTGTCGACGTTTCGGCAGCCCGCGTAGAAACGGCGGCCCGGGGTGCCCTCCGCGTACTTGTCGCTCAGCCAGTTGCCCATCGCCAGCAGCACGGCGGGCGAGGCGTAGTTCTCGCTGGCGATCAGCTTCAGTGAGGCGCGCTGGTCCTCGATCTCCGCGCCGATCGCCCCCGCGATCCGCGGTTCGACGGCGCGCACCACATCCAGTGCGCTGCGGAAGGCGGTGTCGGCGGCGGGGCTGCCGAAGGTGTGCGGGGTAAGGGACTCGGCCAAGGCGGTCTCCTCGTTCGGAACGGCGACGATTCGGACGGCCCAGGCGCTCGGCTACAGCACGTCGGAACCCGCGGGTTCCGTGCGGAGCCGCTCCCCGATGGTGAAGTCCATCCCAGCGCGCCAGTCACGGCTCACCGCGATGCTACCAACCACCCGCGCCCCGTCCGGACGCGCAGTCCTGCCCCGGCGGCGGAAAACTCCCTGGTACGCCCGCCCGAACGTTCGGCATGATCGTGCACATGACCTGGACCGTCCCCGCCCTCACCCGCACCGGCGGCTCGCTCACCGCGCCCGAGACCGAGCTGCTCCCGGACTACCTGGCCTGGCACCGCGCCACCTTCCTCTACAAGTGCCAGGGCCTGACCGGCGAACAGCTCGCGCTGCGCCCGCTGCCCGCGTCCTCGCTCTCGCTGCTCGGCCTGATGCGGCACCTGGCCAAGGTCGAACGGACGTGGTTCCGGATCCGGTTCGCCGGTGAGGACGTCCCGCCGCTGCATGCCGTCGAGGGCCACAAGGACGCCGACTTCGACCTGCTGGACCCGGCCCGCGCCGAGCAGGAGTACCGGCAGCTGCTGGAGGAACAGCGCCTCGCCGACCTCGCGGTGGCCGGCGCCCCGCTGGACGCCACCCTGGCCGCGTACGGCGAGCAGCAGTCGCTGCGGATGACGTTCCTGCACGTCACGACCGAGTACGCCCGTCACAACGGCCACGCGGACCTGCTGCGTGAGCACATCGACGGGGTCACCGGCGCCTGAGAGGTGCCGAAGTGCCGTGCGGGGCAAGGGGGATGGAGTGACCCTGATCGAACGGCCCGTCAGGTGACCGGATAACATACTGAGTATGGGACCTCTCGAACCGAATGTGCCCGAGCTGATCCTCGGCCTGATTGTCTTCTTCCTGCTGTTCGCGGTGCTCGGCAAGGTACTGCTGCCGCGCATCGAACGGACTCTCGCCGAACGCCACGACAAGACCGACGGTGGCCTGGCCCGCGCCGAGGCCGCCCGGGACGAGGCCGAACGCATACGTGACGAGTTCCAGGCGGAGCTGTCCGCCGCCCGGCACGAGGCCGCCGCGATCCGGCAGACCGCCGCCGAGGAGGGCGCGGCCCTGATCGCCGCCCTGCGCGCCGAGGGTCTCCAGCAGCGCGAGCAGCTGGTGGCCGAGGCGCACGTGCAGCTGGCTGCCGACAAGGTGCTGGCCGAGGCCGAACTGCGCGAGGACGTCATCAAGGTGGCGACCGAGCTGGCCTCCCGAGTGGTCGGCGAACCGCTCGCCGACCTGCCCTCGACCCGCGCCATCGCGGAGGAGTACCGCAACCGCGCCACCGTCTGACGTACTGCCGCACCGGCAGTCGCCAGACGCGAACGGGCCGTCCGTTCCCAGGAGTTCCCGGGAACGGACGGCCCGTTCGGCGTTGCGGAAGCCGGGGCTCAGCCTATGGGCCTCGCCGGCCCATACGCCCGCTGGGTGCTGCTGCCCGGGTTCTCGTCCAGGGTCCACCACTGTGGCGAAGTTCAGCACGGTCCGGCCCGTCGGCCAGATCTCCACGGTTCTCCGACCGTTGACCCGCGCGTGCATGCGCTTTCCGGGTGCCTTCTCGCCGTGGGACGCCAGTGGTCCCGGAAGCCGGTCAGCGAGTGGAGGGTCAGGGCGTGCGCAAAGATACCCGTCGGCGGCAAGGGCGTTCTTGGCCTCCTGCGCCATCGCGGCGATCGACTCGGCGGTGAACGACTGCTCGCGCAGGTGGCGGAGGAGTCGCGGGTGCACGCGCTGGGGTGCGGTGAGTCCTCGCACAGCGTCCCCGAGGCCAGGGAAGTCCTCCGCCCATCGGGCCGGCCTCCGGGCGGTGGTGCGGGACTGGAATCAGGTGGTCCACCCGGCGCTTCACCCGTGCGGCGCCGAGGAGTTGGGGTTGGCCCGGCCTAGCAGCAGCGCGACCCGGTCGAGTGCGGCCTGCGTGGACCCGACCAGTTCCGGGTTGCCCTTGGCGATCCGCAGCCGCAGCGCCTCCTGCAAGCAGGTTTGGGCCTTCGTGAGGTCGCCGAGCTCCATGAGGTGCTTGCCGAAGTGCTGGAGCGCGAAGTCGAGGAGCTCCGGGTGCCGGCTTCGTGCGGTGGCCAGCGCGCTGCGATAGAGCGCGTCCGCGGCCTGCACGTCGCCGGCGTAGCGGTGCGCGTCGCCGAGGTTGATCCCGGACGCGACGACGGACCGGGTGTTGCCGTCGGCGGCGGCCATGTCGAGCGACTTCCGCAGGAGCGTTCGGGCCTCGTCATGGTTGCCCAGGGTCATCTGGGCGATGCCGATCTCCCTGGTCAGGAGCCGAGTCCGGGAAGGATCGGTGGTGACGTCCAACTCCTGGCGGAACCGGCTGACGACGGTGATCAACTCGCCCCGGTCGATGGGGACCATCCGCAGATGGTCGTCCTGGGTGATGAGGTGCTGGAGCACGTGGCCTTCCCTCGTTCGAGTGCGCTCAGCGTCGCACGACAACTGGTCGGTCTGGCGGAACAGGTCGGCCAGCAGCTCCACCCCGTGGGGGAGAAGTGCCCACTCAGGAGCTCCAGTTCGCGCGTCAGGTAGCGGACGGCCGACAGCCCCGCGTTTCTCCAGGACATAGCGGCGGACCTCGTCGCGCACCTCGGCCACATCCCAGCGGGCAGTCCGCAGCAGCCGCTGCATCGGTCGGGGACGGGCGTGGCCTGCGTGCTCCGCGAGCTGCCAGCAGTTCTTGCGCTCGGTGCCGGACAACAACCCGAGCAGACGGGCGCGGGCGGTTGCGCGAGGTTCCACCCGCCCGAACACGCCCGCGATCCGAGCCACGGCCTGGTCGAACAAGGCCCGCCATCGAGCGGGGTCTACGCTACGGCTCGCGGCCACCGCACGATCTTCAAGAGCCGACACGACCCTTGATCATCTCGCGGTGGCCGTACGAGTCAGGCGTCGTAGCCCATGGTCAGCCAGGGTGGAGCGGGAGGGTTTTCACCAGCGTGAAGTAGGGTCTGGCCCAGCTTATGTGTCCGGTGACACTGGGTGATGGATCCTGGGCGGTGGCGGGGCCTGGAGATCGTCCAGAACTGGTCGGCCGAGTCACCCGGCTGGCTGACATTCGGCGGCTGTGTCGCAATCGTGGTCGTGGCTCCGCGAGTTGCTGTTCCCGTCGCTGCCCCAGGTGGAGGCCTTCGGTGTCGAAGCGTCCGGTGCGGTGGACCAGCGTGCCCGACCTGTGGTGGATCGAGGGCGTCGCCGAGTACGTCTCCTGCACCTACCGCGGCGTCACCGTCACCACCCAGTACTGACCGGCGCGTGAGCCCGGATGCCCTGGCTCACGCATCCCGGGGACGCGTGAGCCAGGGCATCCATGTGGGCCTCTGCGGCGGACGAGGTCCATGCGGGCCGCCGCGGCGGCCGAGCCCAGGATGCTGACAACTTCCGGGCTCGGCGCTCACATTGATGAGGCGTCAGCAGGTCACCGGAACTTCCACCACCGGCCGAGTGCCCCATGGGCCGCTTCCCTCCACCGAGAAGGTCGCACGCACTGTCGAACCGCACGGGGCGGTGGCGGTGAAGCCGTTCACCTGCACCGTGGTGGAGTGGAACGCCGTGGTCCCGTTCACGGAGCCGAGCGAGTTGCCGCCGACCACCTCGGCCGACAGATTGGTGTACAGGGTCTGCCACGACACCGGCCCGTCGGGCGGGCCGGCAAGGCCGATCTTCCCGTAGATCACGATGCTGCTGCCGGTGACGTCCGCGCAGACGGAGGTCGCCAACCCGGCCTGGAGGCTGGACTTGCAAGTCGTGACCGTGGCGGTGGCGGTGTCAGCGCCGGTCGCGGCGGCGAAGGCCGGCACGGGCGCCGTGAGCAGGGCGGCGGCACCGGCGGCGCCCACCGCGATGCGAGTGATGCGGTTCATGGTCTTCTCCTTCAGACGATGTGAGAAACCGTTCGGAGAGAGGCACTGTCAGCCATGTGACATTTCACGTGTGCCATGACCCAATTTTGCCATGCGATTCCAAGGCTCCGGCCCACTTTTGCCTTCGAAGTGCCAGCCAGTCTCAAAGTGCATCCTGGGTGACGTAAATCCGCCTGGCTGGGCCAATGCGGCTACCACCTCGGGCGAACCCGCGTCTAACGCCGGGTGAACCACCTCCCCGCCGTCCGACTCGCGGCCTCCGCCGTCGGCCGGGCCGCCAGGCTCGACGTCTCCCGGTCGGGCAGCAGGTCCACCGGCCGGCGGGTCTCGGCGTCGGCCAGCACCGTCCCGTAGGCGCGGCTCTTGCGCGTCGCGTACTCGTCGACGCCCACCACCCGAGGGGCCGACGGCACCGGGTCGGGAAGCTCCTCGACCAGACGCAGCACCGTGCTCCGGCTCACCGACACCCCGAACACGGCGGCCAGCCGGGCACCCGCCCGCCCGGCAAGCCGCCAGGCCGACCGAGGCGACTGGGGCCCTAAACTGCTCGGTCCACCGGCCGTGGCGTCGTGCCGGCCCTTCGATCCGCTCGGCGAACGTCCGCCGCCCGAACGACGGGTTGCCGCATACGAAGTGCCTCACCCGCAAGCTCAACCGGACCCGTCTGCCCCCGACCGG
Organism: Kitasatospora sp. NPDC059673; assembly: GCF_042734215.1. Classification (NCBI taxonomy): domain Bacteria; kingdom Bacillati; phylum Actinomycetota; class Actinomycetes; order Kitasatosporales; family Streptomycetaceae; genus Kitasatospora; species Kitasatospora sp. NPDC059673. The sequence continues at coordinate 149,723 of NZ_JBHWEN010000010.1, forward strand.
ACCGTCGACAGGAAACCGCAGGTAGGAGCTGTGCACCCGGGTCGACCAGTCCCCGCACCCCGGGCAGCTGTGCCCCACCGCCGAGCACTCGACCTGCACGTTCACCGACTCGACGTCCACGTCGACCGACAGCACCCTGACGCCCGCGACCGACGGAAACAGCAACCCCTCCAACCGGGGCACCAGATCATCCACGGTCGGGGCCCGGGCCGCGAGGACGCCGGCGCCCTCGTGCAGGCACCGGTAACCGGTGGCCCGGGAGACGCCGGCGTCACGCGCCGGACAGTGCACACAGCCGCGCTTGCGAAACCATCGCCGGACCATCACCGCCTGCCGAAACGGGCCGAGCGCCCTCGAGCCCTTCGGACTGCGGATCCGGCGCTGGTGGGCCACCAGCAGACGGGCGAGGAACGCGACGACGTGGCGCGGGCCGTCGAGCGTGACAACAGGTGAAGCCTTTGGTTGCCCCGGACATGACCTTGGCGGACCTGCCCCACCAGCGGCTTCACGCCTGTCCTCGCCCACGGCCCACGACCCTGTCGACCGGCCTCTACCGGACCTGCACCACGACGTCGGCTGTCGCACCGGTGCGAACGCAGGCCGACCCCGTCACTCACACCCCTTGCCCAGCCCTGTCTTCCCCGACCCCGCCCGGCTGCTCCTGCCTCGCCGAGTCGCCGGACTCATCAGGCGCCGGACGGCCCGGGAGAGCGGATTTCCTCGTTGCCGATGCCAGGACAGAGCGGGTGCCACGGCGGCAAGGATGAAGAAGACACCCGCGGCGATCACGTACGGTTCCGTCCGCCCGTGAGCGAGCATGTACAACCCGCTCGCCGAGCCGCCGACAATGAGGCCCAGCGCGGGCGGCCAGCGGTCAGCAACCAATCCCATGATCACCACGACGAAGGACGGCATCGCCATGAGAAAGAGCACCCAGCCGTGCCACTCATAGCCGTCCGCGGCAACGCAGCCGCCCCGAGGCCCGCGTCTGCAGCCACCCTCGATCAGCCCGCCAAGACCCCAACTCACGGCCAGCATGACGACGGGCGTGAGCGGGATCCACCACCATCTCGACCAGCTCCCCTCCGCGTCGAAAGAGCTCTTGGATGAACTCACGTTCGCCCTTCCCCTCCCCTGCGCCTCACCGCCGCACGATCATAGGCCGCTGGGGGCCAGGGCACCGCTGACAACAAGACGTCCCTGGACGGCATGGGCCACAGCCTGCCCGGTCCGTCGCGGCTTCGTAGAGATCATTCCCACTGAGGAAACCTCAGTGCCACACACTCTCTTCGGCATTAAACCGTTTCTCCTAAAGTGGGAATTGACTACTTATCAATTTCTCCAAGATTTCGAATCGCCGAGCCATTACTATGCAGACGACTCACCTTCGCCCCTGCGAACGCAAGGATGTGCATGCGTACGTCAGCGATTCATCGTGCGGCCGTCACCACAATGCTCCTGCTGGCCGCTACTCTGCCAGCGATTTCGTCGCCCGCCCACGCGGCCAACGAGGTCTGCCCAAACGTCGGGATGTGTTTCTGGTCCGAGACCGACTTCCAGGGCCAGTTCAGGCGGGAGGGGCTGCCCATGGGCAGGTGCTTCGAGTTCCAGTCCAACTGGCCCGACGGAACCCGCTCCAGGACCTTGTCCCTCTGGAACCAGACCCGCTTCCAGCTTGAGGCATACAAGAACACCGACTGCTCCGGTCCTGCCAACGCCGTCTACCCGCCCGATACCGGAACGGGAAATCTCAGCTCGGATCTTCTGAGATTCCGGCTGGCGCCGGTCTGCCCTTTCAACAAGACCTGCTTCTACCAGAACAGCGACTACACCGGCAAGATGTGGACCCGGGCACCCGAGTACTTCGGCCGCTGTATGGATGCGGCCAGCCCCGACGAAGTGCCCGCCCGCTCCGTCTACAACTTCCGCGGCTGGCCGATCGAGGTCTTCAAGGGCGACCACTGCATCGTCACGTATGTCGATGTGGCCAAGTGGTCGTTCAGGTCGACTGGGTTCGACGCCGGGGCCTTCAAGATGCTCGACGGATAGGACCAACCCCACCACCATGACGGCCGATGCGGGTCAAGCGCACTGGGCTTTGTCGATCTCCACCACCGACCTGCCCTGGACGCCAGCAGCACCGTCCGTGGGCGAGTGTGACCTGCTTCGGGGAGGAGAGGGGGAGAGTCATGCGCCTGTCCGAGATTCTGGACCGCCTGGAGGAGGCGACGCGGCCCCGGCCGTCGGCTGTGCGCAGAGGTTTCGGCCTGGCGGGGGCTGAGCAGGAGCGCCTGGGCCTGCGCTGGTGGCCGGGCAGCCGTGTTCCGACCTCGTTCGTCCGTTATCCCCGGTCTTGCTGATGCACGACCTTGTGGGGGTGGCGAGGGGCGCCCAGGGCCGGGACCTGTCGGGCGCTGCCCCGGCCGGTGGATCTCGCGGGCCAACCCCGACGGGTTCGAGTGGCAGCGGTTCGGGGCGTTCCCCGGCCCGGACCCCGGCGCGCCGTGGGTCGTGGCGGAGGGTCTCCCGGACCCGTTGGCGGTCGTCGCAGACGGCTACAGCGCCATCGGGGTGCGCGGGGCGGGGATGTTGAGCAACGACGACGCCGGGCTGGTCGGTCGTGCCGTGCGGGTGTGTGGCGACCGGGACCGCGCCGGGCGGGAGTTCGCCCGGACCGTCCTGGCCGTGCTCCGCCAACGGGATTTGCCTGCCCGGCAGTTGACGCTGCCCGAAGGCTTCAAGGACTACGTTGGCGGCGGCTTACGCCATTGACAGTCGGATCACCCTGTACGAGCCGGACCGGCCGTCGCTGCGGCGGCCTACCGTGAGGCGGCGTCCCGGTACGGGGAGTGCGACATCGTCAACGCCCACGCCCCTCTCGCTGGTTCGCGTGTGTTGCAGGGCTGGTGCGCGTCGCTTTTCGAGCACCAAGCCCGCGCGGAGTCGTATACGACACCGTAATGCCCTCGCTGACGTCGCTGGTGCAGAAGAGAAGCTCATCGATTTCCTTGCCGATATTGGTGGCACGGAGGCTGCGGTGAACGTCTCGCAGCCAATGTCCATGCGCCGAGCACCTTCGACGGCGTACCCCTGACCACACTGTTCCCCCAGCTGTCTGCTGCTGGCGTTGGATCACTGCAGCGCGCGGCTCGCAGTGGTGGCGCGGCTCACAGCTTCAGGTGGGTTGGACGGACCAGGGTCAGCATGAGGTGACTGCCTCGGTCAACGTGGGCTGCTGGTGCGAGACCGACCACGGCACCCACGACGTCGACGTCCTCAAGTTCGCCGTCGGTGAGGAGATCTCGCTGCCCCAGGCCTTCGAAGCCTGTACCGAGCGCATGACGAGGTGGCTGGCCGACCCTCGCGACGCAGACTTCTGGCGAGCCCGAGAGGGTTTGCCAGCGCGCCGTATGTAGGGCCTCGGTCGGGCCGATTCGGCCTCTTGCGCGCGGCGGCGCCAGGATTGTTGCCCGATCGCCAGGCTGAGCACATTCATTCAGCTGCCAGTTGGACGACGGGGAGGGCACCGCTGGGGCGGGTGGGGGTTTCAGCGAGGGGGCGTTGGGCTGTGGCGCGGATGGAGTCGCGTTCGAGCACGCGGGTGTTGGTCCGGACTGACCACCCGTTTCAGGCGCGAGAACTTCTTTGCTACCGGCCGACCTTGCTGCTGTTGCTGGCCTTCGACCACACCCCCGACTTCCGCTTGCGGGACGAAGGGCTCTGGCGCCGCGTCAAGCTGATCACGTTCGACCGGTACTTCATGCCGGAGGAGCGGGACCACGGCATCTTCGCCGAGCTGGGCACCGAGGCCGAGGTGCCCGCTGCTCGGATCGGGAGTCGCCGGGGTATATGAGGGTGCGAAAGATCTGACCATTTAGGCCGATTGGGGGTGGTGGGTCCGATTCGGTCAACGAGGCGGGCTGCCGGTGTGGATGATCTTGGTCGAGGTGCTTCCGTCCGGGGGCATGTTCCGGCCCCGGGCGTCTTTGGCAGATCCTGGAGGATCCATGCGCCACCCTGTTTCCCGCCTGCGCGCGCGAGCACTGCTCGTCGGGCTCGCATTGGCCGCGGCCACGCTTGTGCCGTCGGGCCCCGTCGGCGCGGCCGATCAGTACCAGTGGGCCGCGTTGGGCGACTCGTACACCGCCGGCGCCTTCGTCGGGGACCCGCAGCCCGCGTTGGGGGATGCGTCGCGGGACGGCTGCGACCGCACCTCCAACGCCTACCCCGGCCTCGTCGATCAGGAGCTCGCCGAGTTCCCGCCGGGCAAGCCCGTGCGCCTGTCCAATGCCAGCTGCGGTGGCGCCACCATCGCCGACATCGCCACGGCCAAGCAGACACCGATCAGCTCGGTCCAGCCCCCGGCGGGCGGCTGGCCTGCGGTGGACCCGCAGACCCAGCGGGCCGGCCTCAACGAGGACACCGACGTCGTCACCGTCGGCGTCGGCGGCAACAGCCTCCCGTTCGGCGGCATGCTCCTCAAGTGCCTCGCGCTGGGCCACAGCGGGAAGTCCTGCCGCGACCACTTCACCAGTCCCCCCGAGGGGGAGGAGAGCATCCAGGACAAGCTCGCCCGGGTCCAGGACGAGTACATCGAGATGCTGGCCAAGGTGCACCAGGCCGCGCCCAACGCCAAGGTGATCACGGTCGGTTACCCGACCATCCTGCCGAACCAGGGCAGCGCCTGCGGCAGCGGCGACCTGACCCAGCTCGGTTCGATCACCCCGGCGGATATCGACTGGCTCCGCGACGATGTACTCAAGCAGCTGAACACCACGATTCAGCGGGTCACGGAGTTCTTCGGCGACCGCTACCTCGACGTCTACTCCTCCAGTGAGGGGCACGACGCCTGTCAGCCCGCAGAGACCAAGTGGGTCGAGGGAATCTGCGGCGATGCCGCGGACTACTGGCCGTCCGAGCTCCCCGGCACGCCGGTGGACTGCACCGCCCTCGACAAGCGCGCCACCTTCGTCCACCCCAACGCCGCAGGACACGCCAACACCGCCGCCCACGTCGAGCGGGCCATCCGCATCGCCCTCCTCGAACGCTGACCACGAGTCCAGCCCCCTCGCACCCGGGCCCCGGCACGCGGCATACAGGCGCGGCCCGGGGCCCTGGTGCCGTGGACCGCGATGGCTGTCCCATGTTCAAGATCCACTTTTGATGGACGACAGGAAGAGAGCACACGCGGGTACACCCGTACCGGCTGGCCGGAGAGCCGGTCGAGATCAAGGCCCCCGAACGAGCGGACGACCTGCGGGAGTTGCCACCTGGCGGACCGCCCGCGCGGAGGCCGGCACGCTGATCGGCTTCGACGCCGAGACCACCGGGCTCGGGTGGACCGGCCGAATACGGCTCGCCCAGCTCGGCGACACCCACACTGTACGGGGGGGATCCCCGTCGAACTCGGCGGTCCGTTTCGCGCCGCTGCGATCGAGGCGCCGGCGAAGCTGCCCAGCCAGGTGGCCCACAACTTGGCGTTCGACGCGTTGATGGTGGACAACGAGCTGGGTGTCCGTCTCGAAGACTCTCGAAGACCTCTGACTCGGCAGGAGGCGGCGAGGACGGCGGACCGGGGCGCGAAGTGGGGGCGTGCGGCCGGGTCAACGGTCGGGTCAATGGTCGGGTGCCAAGCCGAGGTTGACGTGACTTTACGCTGGTACGGGCCTGTTCCCGATCGCGGTCAACCCTTGCCGGCGTCCGAGGAGCCGGACGCCCGGCAGTCCTGGTGTTCCGTCAGCTGCCGGTGCCGCCCGTCCCGCCCGACGGGCCGTGCCAGGCGTGTTCGTCGGACGCCGGGCCGGCGGGGGCGGGTGCTGCGGCGGGGGCGGGTGCGTTCGCCGGAAGGAAGGACTCGAGGCCGCGCAGGAAAACCTCGATCTTGAATGCGTACCGCTGGTCGCCGTCGCCCGCCACCATGGTGCCCGCCAGGCGCTGCAGGACCGGGAAACGGTCGGTCGGCAGGTCGTGCAGGTAACCGCGCAGCTGGTCGAAGTAGGCGCCGAGGTCGGTGCCCCGGGCCAGCCGCTCGGTGTACACCCAGGACTCGTACGCGTCGGTGTCGATGATCTGGCCGAGCCCGTCCAGGGCCCAGGCCGCCACCTGCGGCGGCAGGCCGACCTGGAGCAGCAGGTCGAGCATGAACTCGGTGATCCGCAACTGGCTCTCACCCACCGGGATGGTGCCCAGCGACACCAGCGACACATCCCGATGGGACGTCAGCACCCGCTGCGCCTCGAAGCAGATCTCGGTGATCTGCTCCTTCCAGCGTTCGGGCTCCGGCCGGAGCGGCAGCCGGATCTCCGACACCACCCGCTCCAGCATCAGGTCGAACAGCTCCTCCTTGTTGGAGACGTGCGCGTACAGCGAGGCCGGGCCGGTGCCGAGCTCCTGGGCGACCCGGCGCATCGTCACCCCGGTCAGACCCTCGGCGTCCAGCACCCGGACGGCTGTCTCGACGATCACCGTGCGGCTTAGCGGCTGACGCGGATCGGCCTTGCGTGGCTTGTGCCACGGAATCGCGGGCATCTGCGCGGGCATCGGGCCACCTGCTTTCGCTGAACATACCAATGTCGATCATCGTACTCGGGGCGAACGCCGTTCGACCGGTGGGCGAAGCGTCAGGCTCGACGCCGGGTCGAGGGGTCCTCGCGCGGCGGGTCAGGATGGGTCACGGGCGGGCCGGGGGCAGGTCATTGGCAGGTCACACGCGGGTGTGGGACAGGCCGGGCGCGGGTGTGGGACAGGTCAGGGGCAGGTCCGGGGCGGACTCGGGGAGAAGTCGGGGTTAAATCGTTTGACGGGAACGTCGCTCGACTCGTAGAACAGTGTTCGTTCGAAGAAACACCGTTCACTGCGCGGCCCCTGTCCACCGCGCCCTGGCATTCAGCAGGAGTTAGCAATGACCGATGCGGTCGGACTTTCCACCTCGGCGAAGCCGCCCGGCGCGGGCACGGCCGAGCCCTACCGTTGGCGCTGGGTCGCGCTGTTCGTCATCCTCGCCGCCGAGGTGATGGACCTGCTCGACTCGGTGGTGACGAACATCGCCGCGCCCGCGATCCGGGAGGACATCGGTGGCGGCGAGTCCACGGTCCAGTGGCTCGGCGCGGGCTACACGCTGGCGATGGCGATCGGCCTGATCACCGGCGGCAGGCTCGGCGACATCTTCGGCCGTCGCCGAATGTTCATGCTCGGCGCGGCCGGGTTCACGCTCGGCTCGCTCGCCTGCGGTGTGGCGCAGGAGCCGTGGCAGCTGATCGTCGCCCGGATCGCCCAGGGCCTGCTCGGTGCGGTGATGCTCCCACAGGGCCTCGGCATCATGAAGGAGATCTTCTCGCCGAGCGAGCAGGGCACGGCCTTCGGTCTGTTCGGTCCGGTGATGGGCCTGTCCACGGTCGGCGGCCCGATCCTGGCCGGCTGGTTGATCGACGCCGACTTCGCCGGCACCGGCTGGCGGATGATCTTCCTGATCAACATCCCGCTGGGCCTGTTCGCCTTCATAGGCGGCCGGGTCTTCCTCCCCGCTCAGTCGGAGGGGCGGACGGTCCGGCTCGACCTGGTCGGCGCGCTGCTCGCGGCCCTCGGCGCGGCCACCGTCATCTACCCGCTGGTGCAGGGCCGTGAGCACGACTGGCCGCTGTGGGCCTTCGTGCTGCTGGCGGTCGGCGTGGCGGTGTTCGGTGTGTTCGGCTGGTACGAGTCGCGGCGCAAGGCCACCGGAGCGGACCCGCTGGTCGAGCCCAGCCTGTTCGCCAAGCGCGGCTTCAGCGGCGGCATGGTGCTCGGCCTGATCTTCTTCACCGCCATGACGGGCTTCTGGCTGACGTTCAGCCTCTACACCCAGCTAGGTTTGCACTACAGCCCGCTGAAGTCCGGTCTGGCCGGGGTGCCCGCCTCGGTTGGCATGGTGATCGCGTTCGTCACCTCGCAGGCGCTGCAGCGCTTCGGCCGCAAGGTGATGCACGCGGGTCTGCTGGTGATGGTGGCCGGCGTGCTCGGCCTGATGTACACGCTGCACAGCCAGGGCGCGGGCGTCACCCCGTGGCAGACGGTGCCCGCGCTGTTGGTGACGGGCCTGGGCATGGGCCTGGTGATGGCACCGTTCTTCGGCATGGTGCTGGCCTCCGTGGACACGCACGAGACCGGTTCGGCCTCGGGCACGCTGACGGCCATTCAGCAGCTGGGCGGCGCGCTCGGCAGCGCCATCCTCGGCACGGTCTTCTTCGAGCGGCTGAAGACCGCCGGCTTCGCCAGCGCCGAGCAGCTCACCCTCTGGTTCGAGATCGGCATGATGGCCGTGGTGTTCGCCGCGATATTCCTGCTCCCCAAGCACGCCCGCCCCGATGGCGGCGAGGGCGCGGACGAGGGGAGCACCGAGGTCGCGGACGCGCCCGGCCTGCGCAAGGAAGGGGAGCACCAGCCAGTGTGACGATCTGTCAGTGACATCCGTGCGGCCGACCGGTCGCCCTCGGGCATCAGGTGCCAAGGGCGACCGGCTGGCCGGCCACACGGATCTGTTCGACTGCCGGCCGACGGCCAGCAACCCTCGGCCAGCAACCCTCGGCCGTCAACCTTCAACGTCAGCCGTTGTGCGCGGCGAAGAGCTTCGAGAACTGATAGGGGGTCTGCGGAATGTTGGTGCACTTGGGTAGCGAGCCGGTGCAGGCGTTGGCGTCCCGGGTCATCTCCCAGAAGGCCAGCTCCCCGAGGTGGTTCTGCTGGGCGAAGGTGAGCAGCTGCTGGGCGTCGGAGATACCGAACACCTCGGAGGTGGTGTCGTTCTGGCCGAGCATCGGGGTGACGCCGACCATGGCGTACGCCTGAGCGTCCGTCAGGTTGGTCCACACGGAGCGGATCTGCGCCTGGGTGGACTGGGCGGACTGGATCGCGTAGGCGCCCATCTTGCCGGCGGGGCTCGGGGCGGCCCAGTCACCGAAGTCCATCGCCATGACGTTGACCAGGTCCACGGCCAGGCCTGCGTTCTTGGCGGACTGCAGGATGTAGACGCCGTCGGCGGTGAGTCCGCCAGGCAGCACCGGCAGGGTCAGGCTGACCTTCAGGTCGCGGCCCTTGGCGCGCTGCGCGGCCTGTACCTGGGCGAGGGCGGCGGAGCGGCGGTCCACGGAGGCACGGTTGTGGGCGGTTCTCCTCGAGGGTCTCGGGGAGTGGGTGGTGCGCCGGTGCGCCGGTGCGCGGGAGGCGCGGGGTGCGCTGTGGTGTTGGGGGTGCACTCTAGGTGGTCCAGACCAATTGGGGTCGTCAAGGTGGAAGCCTGCGGTTTTGTGAAGAGTTGACGGTTCCTCAGGGCGCGGACGGGGTGGTAGGGCAGGCTGCGCAGGGCCGGTTGTGGGCTGGTTGCGGGCCGGTACCGGGCCGGTTTGGGGTCGGCCCTGGGTCTTTCGGGCCAACTGCGGGCAGCCTCAGGCCAGTTCTGGGCCGCTTCGGGCCGCGACGACAGGCCGCGGCGGCAGAAGGCGATGGCGACGGCAGGTCGTGACGGTAGAAGGTGATGGCGACGGCATGGCGTGGCGGCAGGCTGCGGCGACGGAGTGCGGGGGCTCCGGCCGGCCGGGGTGACGGAGGGCGCGGCCCCGGAGCTGTGGGGGATGGGGCCGCGCCACCCGCCTGACTCGCGTCAGGCGTTCATGGGCCGTCAGGCGGTGACGGCGGTGCTGCGCATCCGGCGGGCCAGGTGGACGCCCGAGGCGGTGGCCGACAGCAGGCCGGCGCCGGCCAGGCCGAGCAGGGTGTTGGTGGTGTCGCTGTTGTGCGCCGACGAGGCGGTGCTGGTCGCGGCGGTACCGGCGGCAGCCTCCTGGGCGGTCAGCGCGTCGCCGCCGTGGCCGGTGTGGGAGACGGAGGAGTGGTCGGCGCCGGCGGCGATCTGCGCCTCGGTGGGCGCGGACGGAGTCTGCGCGGCGAACGCGCCGGCCCCAGCCGTGGTGGCCGAGCCGAAGTCGACGTCCGAGCAGCCGAAGAACGCCTCCGGGCTGTCGGTGCGCTGCCACACCATGTAGACGATCTGGCGGCCGGTGCGCTGCGGCAGGTTGACGTTGACGTTGTAGTAGCCGTTGTCCGAGGTGCGCGGGCTGGCGAAGGTGGCGATCGGGTTCGCCAGGTCCAGGTTGGACCACTTCAGCGGCTGGGTCGGGCTGTAGCTGTTGTTGGTGAGGTACAGCGTCATGACGCCCTGGTGGGGTGCGGTGACGCGGAAGTTGAAGGTCTTCGCGCCGGCCGTCACCGAGGTGGCGGGCCAGTCGGTGCGGGCCCAGTCCAGGGTGCGGTACTTGTCGCGGTTGGCGGAGCAGAGGTGGCCGTCGGGGATGATCTGCTGGGCCTGCCCGTTGGCGTTGGCGATGTTGACCTCGTTCCAGTCGTACAGCGGTTGGGTGCCGCTGTCCGCGACGAGGTCCTTGCAGACCTGCGACTTGGGGGTCTCGGGGCCCTCCGCGTAGCAGGCGGCGACGCGGCTGGCGGGGCCGAACATCGCGCCGTGGGCGCCGGCGGTGCCGGCGGCGAAGGTGGTGGCGACCAGGGCGCCCGCGCCCACCGCGGACGCGGTGAGCAGACGACGGGACCAGGACATGGTTCTCCTCGGAAAAGTGCCGGGCCGATGGTGGGGGAAAGGGGCGGACGCGCGTCTGCCTGACGCCCAGGGAGCGACCCAGGGGCGGCGCGGTGTGGACCCGGCACACCGCGAACGGACCGAAGGCTACGATTGGCCTATACCAATTGACAAGTGTCTGCCACGTCCGGCCGTGGCCCGATGGCGGCATTCGGCCACCCGCAACGCCGTTGGCGGGTCGCCGACCTGGCGTTGCGTCAGAAAACATCGGCCGCGCGCTCGGCGAAAAGCACCAGCGGAATCGGCCCCCGACCAGCCCCGGGACCTACCGTCGCCGTACCCGCCCGGCTACGTCCGCCTGTCTGCGCGGCTGGCTTCGCCCTCTCGCGTACGGTGTGCGAGGCCTCCGGCAGATAAGAAGGTCATAAGCCACCGATAACCCGGAGCCAACCCGCAGAGGCCCGGTCCCCCGGGTTCCGAGCCCCGGTCCGAGCCCGGGCCGGGGTCCAAGCCCGGGCCGGGGTGGTCCAAGCCCGGGCCGGGCCCCGGTCCGGGCCCGGGGCCGTTCAGCTCGCCGGACGGCCCGTCAGCCCAGGGGTGCGGTCAGCGAACTGAGCAGGCGTGCCGTGCCGAGACCGGTCTCCAGGTATGCGGCGAACAGTTCGTTGTGCAGCGCCCACGGCGAACGCCGCGTCCGTACCTGGCGGATCGCCTCGGTGGTGTCCGCGCCCAGCTCGATCAGCGCCTGTGCCACCACCAGCCCGGACCGGTTGTAGCCGGACCGGCAGCGCACCAGCACCCGGCGTCCGGACGCCACCGCTTCCGCCGTGCGCTCGGCCGCGTCCTGGACGGCGGCCAACTGCTCGGCGTCCAGCGGGCCGTCCGGCACCTCGGCGAGCAGGTGCTCGACGCCTGGCGCGGGGCCGTGGCGGGGGGTGGTGAACAGGCTGACCACCAGCTCGAATTCGGCGCCGACCCGCACCGGGTGGCGCTCTCCGGCAGGGTCGCGCCAGTGGTGGCCGCCCATCCACAGCCCGGGTGCCACCTCGTTCCACGGTGTTTCGGGCTCCGGTGCGCCGTCGTTGCCCTTCCGGCGGGTCTTCATGTCCGTGCCTCCCCGCCCGACAACGCGGATGGTCCGGGGGCGGGTTCCCGAAGCGCCGTGGCCGGGGGTGGGCGGGTGCGGGTTCGCCTGGCGTTCATGAAGGGAACAGGTGGCGGTGGGGCTTCGTTGGGGCGGGGTCGGGAGCTTTGTCGGCGTCATGTTCACGCTGAACCGAGGGAGGGAACCGTGACCGAACCGCGCGCCCCCAAGTGGCGTCGTCGTCTCTCGCTGCTGCTGGCCGTCGTCGCTCTGCCGGCCGTCGGCGCGGGAGTGCTGACCACCTCGCCCGCCGCCGCCGCGCCGACCGGCGACATCCGGATCAACGAGGTGGTGACGACCGGGTCGGTGAACGACTCGATCGAGCTGTACAACAAGGGCACCGCGACGATCGACCTGTCCGGGTGGATCCTCAAGGACGACAACGACAGCAACAAGTACCGGATCGCCTCCGGCACCAGCCTGGCCCCCGGCGGCTTCAAGGCCTTTGACGTGCACGGCAGTTTCGGCCTCGGATCCGCCGACAGTGCCCGGCTGTACCTGGCCGACGGCACCACCCTGGTCGACTCGTTCAGCTGGACCTCGCACTCCAACCCCTCCTGGTCGCGCTGCGCCGACGGCACCGGCGGCTGGACCCAGGCCGCCACCCTGACGCTCGGCGCCGCCAACAACTGCGGCTCCGGCAGCGGCGGTTCGACGACCCCCGTGGCCTGGCCCGGCGGCTCGTCGGTCGCCACTGCCGACGCCTCGAACGTGTTCGGCGCCGACCTGTCCGGCCTCTACCAGGAGGGCGGCGTGATGTGGGGCGCGCAGAACTCCGGCAAGCTGTGGCGGCTGGTCCGGGACGGGTCCGGAGGCTGGACGCCCGACACCGCCAACGGCTGGGGCTCCGGCAAGGCGCTGCGCTTCCCCGGCGGCTCCGGCACCCCCGACGACGAGGGCGTCACCCTGACCGGCGCGGGCTCGGCCGGCGGCGTTTACGTCTCCAGCGAGCGCAACGCCGACTCCTCGTCCACCAGCAGGCTCTCCGTACTGCGCTACGAGGTCTCCGGCACCGGAAGCACGCTGACCGCCACCCGCGAGTGGAACCTCACCCCCGACCTGCCCGCCACTGGCGCCAACCTCGGCCTGGAGGGCGTCACTTGGGTGCCCGACAGCTACCTGACCGGCGCGGGCTTCAAGGACGCCTCGACCGGCGCCGCCTACGACCCCAGCCGGTACGCCGCGCACACCGGCGGCGTGTTCTTCGTCGGCGTCGAGGGCTCCGGCACCGTCTATGGTTACGTGCTGCTGGAAGCCGGCGGGTTCACCAAGGTCGCCACCGTCAGCAGCGGCATGGCCGGCGTGATGGAACTCCAGTGGGAGCCGCAGGCCAACCGCCTCTGGGTGGTCTGCGACGACACCTGCTCCGGCCAGCACCGCACCTTCCAGGTGAACGCCACCGGCGCCTTCGCCGTCACCGCCGTTCACAACCGCCCGGCCGGCATGCCGAACATCAACAACGAGGGCTTCACCCTGGCCGGCGCCGAGGAGTGCGTGGGCGGCAGCAAGCCCGTTTACTGGTCCGACGACAGCAACACCGGCAATCACGCGTTGCGCAAGGGCAGCATCGCCTGCTGACCGGGCCGACGTTCATGAGCGGCCCCCGGCGGGGGCCCGAACCCCGACCGACCGCGGATCCGCAGAAGGGGTCGGTCGGTCGGCTCTGCCGGGGAGCCGCTCGTGCGCCGTGCTGGTGATGGAAGTCCGGGGGCCCCTGGCCAGAGTGTGTCAACGGGCCGACGTGGCAAGGCAGGTGGGAGAGCTGGCGGCCGCGCTGCGGAGCCGGGCGGTGTCAGAGGTCGGCGGGCGGTCCGGTCTCGGCGGCAGGGCCGTATTCGGTGAGGGTGGTGGTGGAGCGGAGTTGATAGCCGTTGGCTTCGCAGGTCAGGGTCAGCTCGGACAGGCGGCCGTCGGCGTCGATCAGTAGGTCGGTCGTGCAGTCGGGGACCTGGTGCTGTGCCAGTTGTTCGCGGATGGCGGCGTCGAGCGCTTCGGCGACCGTCGACCGCGGGAGCCGGCCGACCAGGTGGAAGCCGAGGCCGCCGCGGAGTGTTCGGAGCTTCGTCTTGCCGTGGAAGGACGAGGGGTCGCTCTGCAACAGTGCCTGCGCCAGCGGGCGGTGGTCGGTGAGCAGGGGCTCCGGTGGGTGCGGCGACCGGACCCATGCGTGGTCGGCGGCGCGGGTGTAGGTGGCCTGCCGGGTGATCGTCAGATATGCCTGGGTTTCGCCCTGTTGGTGCATCGGGGCAGAGGCAGAGGCAGAGGCAGAGGCAGAGGCAGCGGCAGGCGCAGAGGCAGAGACAGACGCCGACGCCGACACCACGCTGAGCGAAGCGGTCTGGAGGCCGTCCGACACGTTGACCACGCCTTGCCGCCGAACGGTGAGCGTGCCGTCCGTGACCTGCACCTTGAGCACCGCGGAGAACGGCTGCGCCGGCGCCGCGAGCGCCGCCCGGAACTCGGCCAACTCCTGGGCAGGATTGGCCAGTCCGAACCCGGACGCGGTGGCCGGCGCCGGTGACCCGGACGGCACGGGCATCGGTGTCGGAACGACCCCTGAGCACCCCGTCAGCACGGCCGCCAGCACCACCGCGAGCACTACACCGTCCCTGCGCGTCAGCACGGATCCACACCCCCTGAGTTGATCGACGTCCGCCACGTTGTCGCAGCTCAGGGGTGGAACGCAAGGGATTTCACGGGGGGTCTCAGGAGGTGAACCCGGCGTGCACGTGGTCGTGGTGGGTCGGGTCGGTGAAGAACTGGTTCGCGGTCTGCCCGCCGGACAGCAGGCGTGGGCCGCCCACGTTGTAGGAGCCGGCGGCTGCGGCGGCGCGCATGAAGGAGTCGACCAGGTCGGTGGGGGTGGCCGGGTCGACCACCGGGTGGCCGTCGATCTGCCAGGTGTCGAAGGCCTTGCCCAGCGGGTGGTCGCTCGGGCGGTCGGTGCCGAACACCAGCAGCGGGTGGCCGGAGCGCACCACGCTGACCTGGAAGCTGTAGGGGCCGGCCAGCGTCAGCATCGCGTTCAGGACCGAGTCGTGGACCTGTCCGCTGCGCACGTCGGCCGCGGCGGCCGGGGGCAGCAGGATCCGGGGCTGGGCGAGGACGCGGGTCGCCGGGTCGGAGAGGGTGGCGGCCGGTGGGCCGGGGTCGGCGGGGTGCAGGGCGGTGACGTCCCATCGGGGGTCGGCCCGGGAGAGCCGCACGTCCACCGTGGTGCCTGCGGACTGCGGGGTGCCGTCCGGTCCGGCCAGCCACTGGCGGCACACCACCAGGACGCTCGCCGAGTCGCTCAGCAGCCCGCCGTACTGGGCGTCGATCACCTCGACGGCGGCCTGCGAGGCGTCTGCCAGCAGCGGTCCGCCCTGTGTGGCCAGCCCGGCCGGCAGTCCGAGTGCCGCCACCCGCTGCCCGGCCGCCGCCGCGCCCTGCCCGCCCGGCGGCCAGCTGCCGATCGCCTCCACCACCTGCACCGCCCGGAGTTTGACGTCCGGTTGGAGCTCGCCCGGCCCTGGCTGCCAGGCGGCAGGGGACGGGAACGCGGATCCGGCCGGGGAGGGGGACGGTGAGCCGAAGGAGTGGGCGATGGGGTGGGAGGCGGAACAGGCCGTCAGCGCGGCGCAGCCGAGTCCGGCCAGCAGGGCGGCCCGGCGGGGGATACCAGGTGTGCTCATCCGCCCACTATCGGCGGAGGCCCGGCGCGGGCGGGAGGTGACCCGCCGTCAGCTCAGCAGACGGCCGAGGTACCCGGCGGCGGCGATCGTCCCGGTGAGGAAGCAGTACGCCCTGGCGAAGCGGGCCAGGCGGGGGTCATGGAGGAATGCGCCACGGGCGGGCGCGAACAGGCGGATGCCTCGGCGCAGCGAACCGCCGAGGCCGGCGCCGAGGCCCAGCAGGCCGAGAGCGATCAGCGCGCCCCGCCCCGCGTAGTTGCGGAAGGAAACGGCGGTGCAGGTGCCGTCGGCGGCGCAGCGGACGTTCACCACGGCGCCTGCGGCGAACTTCCGGGGCGCGTCGGACAGTTGCACGGGGGAACCGGCGACGGTGCCGTGGCAGGTGGTGATGACGAGGCGGAGGCCGCGGGCGGTGCCGCAGGAGGCGACAGTCATCGTCACCTCGGGCCGGCGGCGGGCGTCCGACAGCTCCTTGAACAGGGACACGCCGGTCACCAGGAGGGCCGCGCCGACGGCGGCCAGGACCAGCGTCGCCAGGAGGCCGACCACGTTCGACCGGACCGACCTGCGCCGGCGCGCTTCGGCGTGCTGTTCCTGGGACATGACGGTCCCTCACCTTCCTTTCTGCGGCTGCGCAGGCACAACCTACCGCCTCGAACGAGGAGCGCTGCGAGGGCTTCCCAGGATACCCCCAGGGGGTATACGTTTCAGTCATTGCGAGGGCGGGAACCCCCGGCAGCGCAGTAACCACTCAAGGAGATGTCATGAGCAGCCACGCCGGACACGACCGCCACGCCACGCACGACCACGCTGTCCACAACCACGCTGCCCACAACCACGGCGGCGCCCGGGCCGGGGGCCTGTCGGTGTCCGAGAGCGGGTACACCCTGGAGCTCGACGCGACGATCCTCGGCGCCGGTCCGCAGACCATCACCTTCCGGGTGACCGGCCCCGACGGGCGGCCGGTGACCGAGTTCGTGCCCGAGCACGAGAAGGAACTGCACTTCATCGCCGTACGGCGGGACACCACCGGGTTCCAGCACGTGCACCCGGTGCGGGACGACCACGGCGTCTGGACCACCGAACTGACCCTGACCCCGGGCGACTGGAAGTTCTTCACCGACATCCACCCGGCCGCCCACACGGGAACCCTGACGCTGGGCGCCGACGTCGCGGTGGCCGGCGCCTACGACCCGCGCCCGTTGCCGGAGGCCACCGGGGTCGCCCGGACCGGCGACTACGCGGTCACGCTCGACGGTGAACTCCTGGCCGGCGAGGCGAGCGAACTGACCCTCACCGTCAGCCGCGACGGACAGCCCGTCACCGACCTGGAGCCCTACCTGGCCGCCTACGGACACCTCGTGGCGCTGCGGGTCGGCGACCTCGGCTACCTCCACGTGCACCCGGAGGGCGCCCCCGGCGACGGCACCACTGCGCCCGGCCCGGAGATCTCCTTCATGGCCGTCGCGCCCTCGGCCGGCACCTACCGCCTGTTCCTGGACTTCCAGCACGCGGGCACCGTGCGGACCGCCGAGTTCACGGTGCGCACGGCCGCGAGGGCGACCGCCACCGCGGCGGAGCACGAGCACCACGGACAGCACGAGCACCACGGACAGCACGGACAGCACGGACAGCACGGCCACGAGGGTCACGAGGGCCACGAGGATCACGAAGGTCAGCACAGCCACCACTGATGGTGCGGAGTACGCACCCGCACGATCTCAAGGAAGGAGCAACAGAGTGCCCCGCCTCCCCGCCCTGACGCCCGACACGGCGGTCGGCGCCTCGCGCGACCTCCTCGCCGAGCTGGTCTCCCGGCACGGCAGCGTCGGCGACATGGTCTCCACCATGGCCCACTCGCCGGCCGTGCTGGGCGGTTATCTCCAGCTCAGCCGGGCCATGGGCCGCGCCAAACTCGACCGCAGGATCAGCGAACGAATCTCCGTCGCCGTACAGGTGCAACAAGGGTGCGGCCGCTGTCTCGACGCCCATGTCGGCGCCGCCCGCGCGCTGGGAGTGGACGAGGAGGAGATCGAGCGGGCCCGCAAGGGCACCTCGGCCGATCCCGCGATCGCGGCGATCATCGCCCTCGCCCTCCAGGTCCACCGCGAACCGGCGTCGATCACCGACGAACAGGTCACCGCGCTGCGCGCGCACGGGTACAGCGACCGCGCGATCGCCGACGTCGTCGGCGTTGTCGCGCTGAACGTCCTCACCGGTGCCTTCAACCTCCTCGCCGGCCTCACGCCGGGAAGCGAGCGTGACACCGGTGCGTAGCGAAGGCACCCCTGCCTGTATGCGCGGGGCACGGCCGCCGCCCGGGGCCGTGTCCGGCCGCATGAACCCGGAAGGAACCCGTCATGCGACTGTTCGCCATCCGCGACTACCGCCATCTGTTCGCCGCCCAGGTCATCGCGCTCTTCGGCACCGGGCTGACCACCGTGGCCCTCGGCCTGCTCGCCTACGACCTCGCCGGCCCCCGCGCGGGCGCGGCCGGGCTCGCCACCTGGGCCGGGACGGCGGTCATCTGGACCGCGACCGGGGTCGGCATGGCGCTGATCATCACCCCGACCGGCAAGGTCCTGCGCGCCTCGGTCGAACGCAGCGCGATCCCCGAGCTGTTCGCGGCCCAGTTCTCCCTGTCGCACCTGGCCTGGCTGATCACCTACCCGATCGCGGGCCGGCTCGGCACGATCGCCGGGTTCTCGCTCACCTGGAGCGTGCTGGCGGCCCTCGCCGCGACGGGAGCCACCGGCGCGCTCGTCCTGTGGCCGCGCCGCGACGGGCAGGCAGACGTGGTGGCACTCACCGGGCTCGCCGCCGGCAAGGACCCGTCCACCCTGGTCAAGGCCGCGTGAGGCCGGCCGCACCCGCACCGAGGAGATCGGGCCCGGACCGCCGCCGCGGTCCGGGCCCGCACCATGGCGGGCGGCCCGGTGCGGGGCGAACCGGTCGACGGCGTGCACGGTGGTGGCGGTCAGGCCGGCGCCCGCCATCAGAAGGCCGCCGAGGGTGAGGACGAGGACGTGGTGGCCCACGGCGAGGACGTCGCACACGCTCTCGCTGGTGCAGCAGACCTTCACCACCGTGCCGGCCGGGTACCGCCCCGGTGCCGAGCGCAACTGCCAACGCGCGCCGGTGACTTCGCTGCTCATCCCCCGAGCGTGCTGCGCCAGGTGCGGGTGCGCGGCCACAACCTGCGCCCGGGGACGAGGTGGTGGATAGGATCACCGGATGACCGAGTTCCGCATCGTGGAAGCAGTGGGGCTGTCGCCCGGCGAGACCTGGCGGCGCGTCACCGACTGGCCCCGGCACGGCGAGGCGGTGCCGTTCACCGTCGTCACCGGCGACGCCCGGACGGTGGTGGCGCGCACCGGGATCGGGCGGTTCGGGTTCGTGGACGTGATGGACGTCGAGCGGTGGGAGCCGCCACGGGGCAGTGACGGGATCGGCCGGTGCCGGCTGGTCAAGCGGGGGCCGGTGGTGACGGGGTGGGCCGAGATCGAAGTGCGGCCCTACCGGGGCGGCAGCGCCGTCCGGTGGCGGGAGGAGCTGCGGATCGCCGTGCTGCCCGGCGCGTTCGACCGGCCGACGGCGTGGTGCGGCCGGGTGGTGTTCCGGCGGGCGCTTCGCGCGCTGCTGCGCCGATGAGAAGGGCCCGGACCGCCGTCGCGGTCCGGGCCCGCTCGGTGACAGGCGTCAGATCAGGCCCTGGGCGAGCATCGCGTCGGCGACCAGCTCGAAGCCGGCGATGTTCGCGCCGACCACGTAGTTGCCGGGGCTGCCGTACTTCTCCGCCGTGGTGAAGCAGGAGTCGTGGATGTGCTTCATGATCTCGCCGAGGCGGTTCTCGGTGTGCTCGAAGGTCCACGAGTCGCGGGAGGCGTTCTGCTGCATCTCCAGCGCGGAGGTGGCGACACCGCCCGCGTTGGCGGCCTTGCCGGGCGCGAAGGCCACGCCGGCCTCCTGGAACACCCGTACCGCCTCCGGGGTGGTGGGCATGTTGGCGCCCTCGGCGACGGCCTTCACCCCGCCGCGGACCAGCGCGAGCGCGTCCGTCTCGTGCAGCTCGTTCTGGGTGGCGCAGGGCAGCGCCACGTCGCACGGGACGTTCCAGACGCCGGTGCCCGGCACGTACTTGACGTGCGGGCCGCGCGCCTCGGCGTAGTCGGAGACCCGGCCGCGACGGGTCTCCTTGACCTCCTTGAGCAGCGCCAGGTCGATGCCCTTCTCGTCCACCAGGTAGCCGGTCGAGTCGGAGCAGGTGACCACGGTCGCGCCCAGCTGCTGGGCCTTCTCGATCGCGTAGATCGCCACGTTGCCGGAGCCGGACACCACCACGCGCTGCCCGGCCAGGCTCTCGCCGCGCACCCGCAGCATCTCCTCGGTGAACATCACACAGCCGTAGCCGGTGGCCTCGGTACGCGCCTGCGCGCCGCCCCAGCCCAGGCCCTTTCCGGTCAGGACGCCGGACTCGTAGCGGTTGGTGATGCGCTTGTACTGGCCGAACAGGTAGCCGATCTCGCGGCCGCCGACGCCGATGTCACCGGCCGGGACGTCGGTGTACTCGCCGAGGTGGCGGTGCAGTTCGGTCATGAACGACTGGCAGAACCGCATGATCTCGGCGTCCGAGCGACCCTTGGGGTCGAAGTCGGAGCCGCCCTTGCCGCCGCCGATCGGCATGCCGGTCAGGGCGTTCTTGAAGATCTGCTCGAAGCCGAGGAACTTGACGATTCCGAGGTTGACGGAGGGGTGGAAGCGCAGTCCGCCCTTGTACGGGCCAAGAGCGCTGGAGAACTCCACCCGGAAGCCCCGGTTGACGTGGATGTCACCCTTGTCGTCGGACCACGGCACGCGGAAGATCAGCTGCCGCTCGGGCTCGCAGACCCGCTCGATGATCCGCGCGTCCACGAGTTCGGGGCGCCGCAGCAGAACCGGGCCGAGCGTTTCGAGGACCTCACGGACCGCCTGGTGGAACTCGTTCTCGCCCTGGTTGCGCCGCAGGACTTCCTGGTACAGCGGCTCGATCAGGCGGGCGCCGGCGTCGGTGGACGCGGCAGAGCTGTGGGTGGCCGGCATCAAGGCACAACCTTCCGTGAATCGGATGGCGCACGAGGACGCCCCCGCGACGGGGAGCGCCCTTGGTCCTCCTCGCCGTTGAGGATCGCCGCTCCGGCGTGCCTGACACGCGCCGTGCGACGGGGTGGGACCTATGGTCCACACCATTGTCACAGTGCTGACCTGTATTCATCGACAGCGTGTCCAGCATGTGAACACCTGATCAGGTGATTCCGGCCTCCCGGCGGGAACATCCACTCGACCTCAAAGATCCGGGAGTCGTCGTGCTCGTCGCCGATCAGTTCGCCGCCGATGCCGTGACCCGCCAAGTTCCCTCCCCGCTGCGTGTGTTCGGGGAGGGTACCGGGCGGGCCGGGCCGGCGGGGGGTCAGATGCGGGGTTGGAGCCACCAGGCGGTGGTGGCCGGGGGGAGGGTGTCAGGGGGGCAGGGGGTGGAGGAGAGGAGGGGGGTGCCGGTGACGGGAGCGGGGGCGGGGGTGGTGCCGAAGTTGGTGGCGACCACGATGCCGTCGCCGCGGGTGAAGGCGAGGACGTTGGGCGGGGTTTCCAGCCAGCGGAGGGTGCCCTCGCCGAGTTGGGGGAGCAGGCGGCGCAGGTGGAGGGCCTCGCGGTAGAGGTGGTAGGGGGAGGTGTGGTCGGTGAGGGCGCGCTCCGCGGTGTGGGCGGCGAAGGAGGGGGGCTGCGGCAGCCAGGTGGGGGCGGAGTCGGCGGGGCTGAAGCCGAACGGGGCCTCGGCGTGGGACCAGGGGAGCGGGACGCGGCAGCCGTCGCGGATGCCCTTGCGACTGCCGGTGCGGAAGAAGATCGGGTCGGTGATGACGTCGTCCGGCAGGTCGTCCACCTCCGGCAGTCCGAGTTCCTCGCCCTGGTACAGGTAGGCCGCGCCGGGCAGCGCCAGCATCAACAGGGCTGCGGCGCGGGCCCGTTCGGGGCTGCCGAAGCGGGTGGTGGTGCGGACCTGGTCGTGGTTGTTGAGCACCCAGGTGACGGTGGACCCGGTGGCGGTGATGTCGCGCACCGCCGCGTCGATCACCTGGTGGAAGTGCTCGCTGTCCCACGGCGCGTGCAGCAGGTGGAAGAAGAACGCCTGGTGGAGTTCGTCCGCCCGGACGTACTTGGCCTGTTCGGCGGGTGTCGGCACGGACGCCTCGCCGACCAGCAGCCGCTGCCGTCCGTCGAGCGCCGTGTACTCCTCGCAGATCGCCCGCCAGGCCCGCCAGATGTCGTGCACCTCGGGCTGGTTCCAGGCCAGCGGGTTGACCGAGTCGCGGGTGCGCTCGTCGGCCTCCGGGTCGGGGGAGTCGGGCAGTTCGGGGTGCTTGAAGAGGCCGGCGGCGACGTCGATGCGGAAGCCGTCCACGCCGCGGTCCAGCCAGAAGCGCAGGACCTTCTCGAACTCGGCGGGCACCTCGGGGTTGCGCCAGTTCAGGTCCGGCTGCTCGGGGGTGAACATGTGCAGGTACCACTGGCCGGCGGTGCCGTCCGGTTCGGTGATCCGGCTCCAGGCGGGGCCGCCGAACATCGCACGCCAGTTGTTGGGCGGCAGTTCGCCGTCCGTGCCGCGGCCGTCCGCGAAGTGGAAGCGTGCCCGCTCGGGGCTGTCGGGGGCGGCGAGCAACGCGTCCTGGAACCACGGGTGTTCGGTGGAGCAGTGGTTGGGCACCGTGTCCAGGACCAGGCGCAGGCCGAGCTTGCGGCAGTCCTCGACCAGCAGGTCGAAGTCCTCCAGGGTGCCGAACATCGGGTCGACGCCCTTGTAGTCCGCCACGTCGTAGCCGTGGTCGTGCTGCGGCGACGGGTAGAACGGGTTCAGCCAGACCCCGTCCACGCCCAGGCGCTTCAGGTACGGCAGGCGGGCCCGCACGCCCGGCAGGTCGCCGAGGCCGTCGCCGTTGGAGTCCTGGAAGCTGCGCACGTACACCTGATAGATCACCGCGTCGCGCCACCACAGCGCGTCGGGCGCGCCCGGTGCCGTCTGTTCGGCCGGGAGTCGGCGTTCCGCGGGGGCTTCGGCGGACGGGCCGGGGACCTGGGCGGGGCGCGGCGGATCGCCGGGGACGACGGACGTGATCATGCGTCACCTTCACGGGAGCGCGCGAGGGAGGTCGCGCTGGCAGGCGTGGGAACCGGCTGACAGGCCGTCAGTTCCTCGGGGATACCTGCATGTTAGGTATACGCCAAAGAGTGTGTCCAGGAGACTGGGGGGACGTCTGTCACTTCCTGCGCCACAGGGTGCCACCACTTGGCGGGTTTCGGGTCGGGTTCCGGACGAATAACCGGGCGCGCTCGGGGGTAGGGCACGCCCAGGAGCGCCGCCCGGCGCGCGGCCGAACACGGTACGACCGCCCGGCGCACCCCCCCCCGAAGTTCAAGGAGGCATCCGCGTGCGGCTACCCCTGCTCGCACTGCTCGCCATGGGCCCCGCGCACGGCTACCAGCTCCGCCGCGCCCTGGAGAACACCTTCGGCCCGGCCTGGCCGCGCACCAATGACGGGCAGGTGTACATCACCCTGGGCCGGCTGGAGAAGTCCGGCCTGATCGAGGGGCAGGACGTCGCCCAGGACGGCCGCCCCGCCAAGCGGGTCTTCGCGCTGACCGAGGCCGGGCGGCGCGAGCTCGCCGACTGGTTCGCCCGGCCGTCCGAGGGCGCCAAGGTCCGCGAGGAGTTCTTCCTGAAACTCGTGCTCGCCCCGCAGACCCGGCTCGCCGACCGGCGCACCCTGATCGACCTCCAGCGCTCGCACTGCCTGGCCACCCTGCGCGGCCTGAACGCCAGCGCCGACCGGTCCCGCGAACACGGCGCCTCCCGGCTGCTGATCGAGGGCGCGGTGCTGCAACTCAAGGCCGAGCTGGACTGGTTGGAGCGCTGCCAGCAGGAGTTCACGTAGCGGGCCCCGCGACCCCGGCCGCCATGCCGGCCAGCATCCAGTCCAGGGCGCGGTGGAAATCCCGTTCGCGCAGCAGCTTTTCGGGTTCCTCCGGCCGCTCCAGCAGCGCGCCCGACTCGGCGATCTCCGGAACCCCCCGCACCGCCTCGGTGATCTCCTCGATCAGCCCGTCGGTGGTGGTGCCGACCGCGGCCGCCTTCTCCTGCCAGTTGACCTCGATGGCAGTGAAGCCGTACGTGTACTGGAAGATCGCCGACAGGGCGGCCACCGCGTCGGACTCCGGCAGCGGCGAGTTGCGCGCCACCTCCACGGCGCAGGCGGAGTAGCGGACCGAGTTCGGCCCGATGTTCAGGTAGTCGTTGTAGATCCGCACCGCCCACGGGTGCGCCAGCATCGTCGCCCGCCAGGTGGCCGCCAGCGCCCGCAGGCCGTCCTGCCAGCCGAGCCCGTCGCCGGGCCGGGGCAGCTCCATCTCGCCCGCCACCACGTCCAGCGCCAGCTCCAGCAGGTCGTCCTTGTCGGCGACGTACCAGTACAGCGACATCGGCGTGACGTCGAGCCGGGCCGCCAGCGCGCGCATCGAGAACTTCGCCTCGCCCTGCTCGTCCAGCAGCCGCACCGCCGCCGCCACGATCACCTCGCGGTCCAGGCCGCCCGCGCCGCCCGCGGCCGCCCCCGCCGCGCGGGTGCCCCGGCGGCCCCGGGCGGGCTGCGGGGTGAGCCAGACGCTCTTCTTGACCTGTGAGGCGCGCTTGACGGCCACGCTGCTCCTTCGCGTTCGGGGGGCCGGGCTTGACGGCCCCCACCGTACGCGTTCGGGCCCGCGCGCGGTGCGCGGACCCGGGTGCTCGGTGCTGCTAAGCCGCAGGTGAGGGCTCCGGCGCCGGGGCGGGCGCGGTCGACAGCTGCGCGCGGCGCAGCAGCGCCGCCGAGATCAGGCCGCCGAGCAGGATCGCGGCCGCGCCGATCAGCTGGCTGGAGGTCAGTCCGTCGGAGAACGCCGTCCGCACCGCGGCGCGGACGCCGTCGTCGGGCGCGGCGGCCAGTGCGTCCGGCAGCGACTTCGCGGCCGAGTCGGGCACCTGGGCGGGCAGGCCCGCCGCGAAGCGCGAGCCGAGCACCGCGCCCAGCACGGCCACGCCGAGGCCGCCGCCGAACTCGGTCGCGGTGCCCTGGACGCCCGCTCCCGCGCCCGCCCGCTCCGGCGGGATCGCGCCCATCAGGGCCGAGGCCATCGCCGGGTTGGCGACCGCGATGCCCGCGCCCATCAGCAGCAGGCCCGCGAGCAGGCCGGTGTACCCGTGCGCCGAGCCCGTCACGGCGATCAGCGCGAGGCCGCCGGACAGCAGCGCCATGCCGAGGGCGACCGCCCCCGCGAAGCCGAGCTTCGGCAGCAGCCGGGCGCCGACACCCGTCAGGTTGAGCACCACGATCACCAGCGCCAGCGGGGTCATCCGCAGGCCGGCCTCCAACGGGCGGTAGCCGAGCACCAGTTGCAGGTACTGGGTGAGCAGGAACAGCGAGCCCGCCATGCCGAAGGCGACCAGCACGCCGCCCGCGGCCGCGCCGTTGAACTGGCGGTTGCGGAAGAAGCCCATGTCCAGCATCGGCGTCGGAGTGTGGAACTCCCAGGCCACGAAGCCGGACAGGGCGGCCACGCCGACCGCCGCGGACAGCAGCACCTTGGCCGAGCCCCAGCCGTCCACCGGGCCGGAGATGATCGCGAACACCACGCCGACCATGCCGATGGTGGACAGCACCGCGCCCGGAATGTCGGGCCGGCGCCCGGCCGGGTCGCGGCTCTCCGGCAGCAGGCGGGCCACCGCGAACAGGCCGATCAGCGCCACCGGAAGGTTGATCAGGAAGATCGAGCCCCACCAGAAGTGCGCCAGCAGGACGCCGCCGAGCAGCGGGCCGCCCGCGAAGCCCAGCGAGCTGACGGCGCCCCAGACGCCGATCGCCTTGGGCACCTCCTCGCCCTGGAAGACCTGCATCACCACGGCGAGCGTGGTGGTCATCAGCAGGGCGCCGCCGATGCCCATGCCGGCCCGGGCGGCGATCAGCTGGCCGGTGGACTGGGCGAAGGCGGCCGTGGCGGAGCCGAGACCGAACAGCGCCAGCCCGGCCAGCAGGGCGCGCTTGCGCCCGTACCGGTCGGCGAGGCTGCCGGCCGTCAGCAGCAGGCCGGACTGCACCAGCGAGTAGGCGTTGATCATCCACTGGATATCGGCCGTGCCCGCGCCCAACTCCTCGGTCAGCGACGGGATCGCGACGTTCAGCACGGTGTTGTCGAGCAGGACCACCAGGGTGGCGAGACACACCACCGCCAGGATCACCCAGCGGCGCGGGTGCGGGGTGGTCGCAGGGACGGACGTTTGTGACAAGAGGGCTCCCCCAAGCGGACGCGGACGAAGGCACCCGGTGGTGGCCGGGCGTTCCTTGTACACCGTAGAGGAATCCTTCTACGGTGTACAACGACTATGCGTGACGGGGGGTCGGGAGGGTTGACGGCTAACGCTAATAGCCTTAGCTTCGGATGGGTGGAGCGGCGGAAGGAGCAGTGGCCGTGGGGGAGTTGACGGACCGGCGGCAGGCCGGGCCCGGCCCGGTGAGCCGGCTCGGGTGGGCGGCCCTGGCGCTGTGCTCGGCCGCCTTCGCGGTCTTCGAGGCCGCGGTGCACGGCTGGTGGACGGGCCTGGCGGGCGCCGCGCTGCTCGTCGTCCCGCTACTGGTGCGCCGTGCCACCCGCCGCGCGCTGCCGCCGATCGTCGTGCTGGTCGCCTACAGCCTCTCGCCGCTGGACCAGCCGTGGATCTTCACCGCCGCCCTCGGGTGGCTCACCGCCGTCGCGGTCAGACGTGCCAGCGCTGGTCGGCCGCGTCGTTGCAGTACCACTGAATGATCGGGGTGCGGTTCGCGGAGTTGCCGCCCTGCACACTGACGCACAGGCCCGAGTTCTTGTTCTTGAAGCGCATGTTCGAGCTGTCGATCATGTAGTTGTCGATGTAGAAAGTCTGGTTCGCCCCGCCGTGGCACTCCCACTGGCCGAGCTGCGCGCCCGGCTGGGTGGTCCAGCCCGGCGCCTCCAGGCACAGGCCCCAGCGGTTCACGATCTCGCAGGCGCCGCCGCCCGTGTTCTCGAACGTCCACTGCTGGTCGTTGTTGCCGTTGCAGTCCCATTCGAACGCCGGGAGGCCGTTGCCGTCGCCTCCGCCGTCCAGCGCCAGGCACTTGTTGGTGGCGTTGCTCTTCAGGTTCCCCTGGAAGTCGCTGGCGGCCGAGGCGGAGCCCGCCGAGGTCAGCGAGAGCGTCACGGTCAGCGCGGTGACGGCGCCGGCGGCGGTGAGCAGACGGCCGAGGCCGGTCCTGCGGGTCATGGATCCTCCAGATCAGTGCTGCTGGTGCGGTGCCCCGGGTGTGACGTCCGGGCGCGGCGCCCCGGTGCGTGCCCCGGGTGCGGTGCCCCGTCAACCTAGGCCGACGCCGCGGCCGGCCGGGTGTGACGGTGCCCAGCGAGCCCGGCCGGACGGTGTCGAACTGCACACCGAGCGTGTTGATCTTCCGCGCGGGGCGCGGATAGCCTGGGGACGAATCGACTTCGGATGTCACTCGGGGGAAGCGGCATGCGCGAGACGCCCCCGCCGGGAAGTCGGACCGCCCAGCGCCTGCGCCGCGCCGACGACGTCCTCGACCTCCAGGCCGCCGGCCGCCGCGGCGGCACCCCCGCCGTCCTGCGCCGACTCGCCGCCCGCGCCCGGGTCGGCGTCCTGCTGCTGCACCCCACCGGCACCGACGCCAGCCCGCCGCCCGCACCCGTCGGCACCGCCGAACGCGCCCTGGCCCGCAGCGCCGTCCGCGAAGCCGTCACCCGCGGCACCGGCTCCGCCGCCCTCGGACAGGCCACCCTGACCTGCCTGGTCGTCACCCTGCCCGGCCCGCCCGGCACCCGGCCGCCCGTCCTCGCCGCCGTCGCACCCCGACCCGCCCCGCCCGACCTTCCCGTGCTGCTCGCCGACGCCGCCACCGTCCTCAGCCTCACCTGGGACGCCGAACGCGGCCGCCGACAGGCCCACCGGGCGCAACTCGCCGCCACCGGCACCCGCGAAGCCGTCCTGCACCTGCTGATGGACGGCCAGGTCGCCGTCGCCCGGCGGCTCGCCCGCACCCTGCGCCGCGAACTGCCCGACACCGTACGGATGTACGCCGTCGAAGGACCCGCCGCCGCCCGCCGGGACGCCGCCGACTGGGCCGCCGAAGGCGCCGCCTGGGTCGGCCGCGAACCCGGAGGCGCCCACCGCACCCTCGTCCTGGAACCCGCCGCCGGCACCCGCCGGCTCGCCGCCTGGCTGCACCACCCCGCCGTCGCCGACACCTGCCACGTCGGCATCAGCGACCCCGTCCCGCTGCGCGACCCCGCCCTCGCCCACCACCAGGCCCGCCAGGCCCTCACTGCCGCCCGCCGACACCCCGAACGCCGCGCCGCCCACGCCCGACCCGGCGACCTCGCACCCGTCCTCGGCCCGGACGGCGCCGCCTGGGCCGCCGCCACCCTCGCCCCCCTGCACACCCACCGACCCGCCCGCCCCCAGGACCCCGACGGCCCCGCCCTGCTCGCCACCGCCGCCGCCTGGCTGCACCACCCCACCGACGCCGCCGCCCGCCTCGGCATCCACCGCAACACCCTCGCCGCCCGCCTCGCCCACCTCCACCACCGCCTCGGCCTCGACCCGCACCGCCTCGCCGGCCGGGCCACCCTGGCCCTGGCCCTGCGGATAGGCACTGACGGTCAGTCAAGTGACTTTGGCGGCACCGGACTTGACACGATCCTGGGCCGGCCCCAGGTGATCGACTGGGCCCTGAGCAGACTCCACCCGCTGCACGCCCCCGACGCCCCGACCGCGCTGGCGGACACCCTCAAGCGCTGGCTGCGACACGACGCCCGGATCGGCCCCACCGCACAGGAGACGGGCCTCTCACCGTCGGCAATCCGCAAACGCCTCGGCCGGATCGAAACCCTGCTCAACTGCGCACTGCTGCGCCCGCCGAGCGCCGTCCACGACCTGTGGCTCGCCAACCGCGCCCTGGAACGGGCCGACCGCCCTTCGTGAGCGGCCCGTGTCGGCCCGGGGTCAATTGGCGGAACCGGCAAGCGGCGCGCCGAGCGGGGTGCTTAGCGTGGCCTGCCGGGGGGCAGTTCATCGCACGTTCACGGGTCGGGACCGCCGGTTGCGCAGGTCCGGCCCGCTCCTCAGGAGGCAGTACATGAGACTTCGGGCATGTTTGAGCGCGCTGGCGACCGCCGCGCTGACCGTCGGCCTGACCGCCGCTGTGCCCTCGACCCACGGGACCGGCCCGCGGCCGTTCCTGGACCGGCTGAACACCGTCACCCTCGTCGCGTCCACCGTGCCGGCGAACGGCGACCAGAACCCGTACGGCACGTTCACGATCAAGGAGAGCGTCGGGGACCTGCACCGCGGCAGCGTCCTGGTCAGCAACTTCAACAACTCGGCCAACCTGCAGGGCACCGGCACCACCCTGGTGCAGGTCGCTCCGAACGGCGCCGTCACCACCTTCGCCACCATCGACCCGAGCCATCTGCCCGGCCCCTGCCCCGGCGGCGTCGGCCTCACCACCGCGCTCACCGTGCTGCCCGGCGGCTGGGTCGTGGTCGGCAGCCTGCCCACCGCCGACGGCACGGCCGACACCGCCCAGGCCGGCTGCCTGCTGGTGCTCGACCGGCACGGCACCGTCCGTGAGACGATCGTCGGCGGCGGCATCAACGGCCCCTGGGACATGACCGCCGTCAGCCACGGCCGGCACAGCGAACTGTTCGTCACCAACGTGCTCAACGGCACCGTCGCCGCGGGCGGCGCGGAGATCGACGCGGGCACCGTGCTGCGGATCACCCTGAGCATGAACGGCGACCAGCCGCCGCAGCGGGAGAACACCACCGTGATCGGCTCCGGCTTCCCCGAACGGACGGACCCCGCCGCGCTGGTGGTCGGCCCGACCGGCGTCGGCCTCGGACACGACGGCACGCTCTACGTCGCCGACACGGTGCTGAGCCGGATCACCGCCATCCCGCGCGCGCTCACCCGCGACAACAGCGCCGGCATCGGGCGGGTCATCAGCTCCGGCGGGAACCTCAACGGCCCGCTGGGCATGGCCGTCACACCCAAGGGTGACCTGCTGACCGTCAACGGCCAGGACGGCAACATCGTCGAGACCACCCCCGGCGGGGAGCAGGTCGCGACCAAGCAGATCAACGACGAGGGCACCCCGCCCGGCGCGGGCGCGCTCTTCGGCCTCGCCCTGGACCTCGACTGCGACGCCGTCTACTTCGTCAACGACGCCGACAACACACTGGAGCTCCTGCACTGAGGCTGCCGGCGCC
This sequence comes from Kitasatospora sp. NPDC059673, assembly GCF_042734215.1. Classification (NCBI taxonomy): domain Bacteria; kingdom Bacillati; phylum Actinomycetota; class Actinomycetes; order Kitasatosporales; family Streptomycetaceae; genus Kitasatospora; species Kitasatospora sp. NPDC059673. The sequence continues at coordinate 179,466 of NZ_JBHWEN010000010.1, forward strand.
CGCTCAGGCGCCAGCTCAGGCGTGCGGCGACGGTCTCCACCGTTGCCGCGCGCCGAAGGAACTTCCGTGGTGCGGTGGGGCGTTGAGCCCGGCATGGTGGCATTGGTGGCGGTGATGGGCAGCCTGGTGTTCCCCGCGGCGCTGGTACTGCTGGGGTTCGCGGCCTCGGCGGCGCGACGCGCGGCGGTGCGGTGGACCGGCCCGGCGGAGGCCGGGCGCGGGGTCGGGGCACAGGCGGGGGAGGAGTTGCACGCGCTGCTGTACGCGGGCAAGCGGGTGCAGCTGGAGCAGCGGCGGATCGAGCTGGTACTGCGCGACGACGAGCACGACGGCGCGCCGCCGCGCACCGGGATCGACTTGGCGGCGGGGACAGCGCGGATCCGGCGGTAACCGGCGTGGTTCCGGGGTGAGTTGACGGTCGTGCCGGTGGTTGTCAGTGCACCGGGATCGACTTGGCGGCGGGGACAGCGCGGATCCGGCGGTAACGGGCGTCGTGCGGGGGCGAGTTGGCGGTCGTGCCGGTGGTTGTCAGTGCACCGGGATCGACTTGGCGGTGGGGACGGCGCGGATTCGGCGGTAACGGGCGTCGTGCGGGGGTGAGTTGACGGTCGTGCCGGTGGTTGTCAGTGCACCGGGATCGACTTGGCGGTGGGGACAGCGCGGATTCGGCGGTAACCGGCGTGGTTCCGGGGCGAGTTGACGGTCGTGCCGGTGGCCGTCAGTGCGCGGCGATCCGCAGGTGCAGGCGGCGCGGGCGCAGCACGGTGGCCAGCGGGACGGGCCGCAGGTCGGCGTCCGGCTCCGGGACGAGGCGCCGGCGGGAGAGCAGGGTGCCAGGACGAGGACGCGCTCGGTGCGGGCGAACAGGTCGCCCACGCACTTGCGGGCGCCCGTCCCGAACGGCAGGAACGCCCGCCTGGCCGCCCGGGTGACCCGCTCGGGCCGCCAGCGGTCGGGGTCGAACTGGGCCGGTGCCAGGTACGCGGCCGGGTGCCGGGACACCGCCGCCGGGGAGAACACCAGCGTGGTTCCCGCCGGGAGGGTGCGGCCCGCCAGGTCGGTGGGCGCGGTGGTCACCCGGGTGAACAGCCAGCCCGGCGGGTGCAGGCGCAGCGTCTCCGACACCACCCGGTCCACGGAGCCCAGGTGTGGCAGGTCCGCCCACCCCGGGGCGCGGCCGTCCGGCAGCACCTCCGCCAGTTCCGCCCGTACCTGCTCGGCCGCCGCCGGGTGCTGGGACAGCCACCACAACGCCCAGGTGAGGGTGGCCGCGACGGTCTCGGTGCCGGCCGCGAGCAGGGTGATCACCTGGTCGTGCACCTCGGTGTCGGTGAGCCGCGCCCCGTCGTCGTGGGCGGCGAGAAGTGCGGTCAGCAGGTCGGGTCCGGCGCCGAGGGTGTGGGGCGGTGCGGTGGGTGTGGGGCGGCGCCGAGGGTGTGGGGCGGCGCGGTGGGGTCGGGCTGGCGCGGTGGGGTCGGGCGGCGCGGTGGGGTTCGGCTGGGGGAGGTGCGAGCGGTAGGTGGCGATCAACTGCCGGGTGGCGTCGCGCAGATGGGACAGCGCCCGGCGGTAACGCAGGATGCCCGGCAGCGGCAGCTTGCGCACCTGCGCGGGCAGGAACATCTGCCGGAACACCCCGTTCAGCACGGTGTCGAACGCCTGCTCCACGCTGCGCGCCAGCTCCGCGTCGATCGCCGTCGCGCAGAGCGTCCGGCCCAGGGTGCGCAGCGCGATCCCGTGGAACGTGGGGAAGGCGTCGATCACCTTGCCCGGTTGCCACCCGCCCGTGGCGAACTCGATCTCGGCCTGCATGACGCGCGAATACCTGGCCAACTGCGGGCGGCGGAAGGCGGACTGGACCAGCCGGCGCTGGTGCGGGTGGTCGCGGTACGGGCAGTGACCAGGCCGTTGCCCGCCACGTCCCGCGCCCGGTCGTAGAACGCCCCGCCCTTGTCGAACAGCCGGTGGTCGGCCAGCATCTGGTTCAACAGGTCAGGATGGCACGGGACTTGAACGGTCATCGGGCCGAGCCGCACCGCCACCAAGTCGCCGTGCAGATGCAGCGAGGACAGGTACCCCGCCGACCCGCGCAGCAGCCGGTGCCCATGCCCGAGCAGCGGCAGGGCGCCCGGCGCGACGGCGGCGGAGTAGGGCGGGGGCTGCGACGGTTGCGGCATCTCTCCACGGTAGGCAGCCCAGGCGGGTGGCGGGCCGTGAGCTGCGGCTCGCCGCCACGGCGGGCCGGGCGGGCGGCGGGCGCGGCGAGGCGAGGGCGAACGTGGACTCGCAGGGTGGTTGGCCGTGCGTCGAGTTGACGGTGCGTCATAGGAGTCATCGCCGGTCCCAGGGGGAGTGGTTGGCGCGGTCGGGCCGGTGGACGCGGTCTGCGCGGTCTGCGTGGTCGGATCGGTGGAGGCGGTCGGCTCAGTTGGCGCGGTCGGTGCGATCGGATCGGTGGACGCGGTCGGTGTGGTCTGCGTGGTCGGATCGGTGGAGGTGGTCTGCGTGGTCGGATCGGTGGAGGTGGTCGGCGTGGTCGGCGCGGTCGGTGCGATCGGATCGGTGGAGGCGGTCGGCGCGGTCGGCGCGGTCGAGGCCGAGGAGTGCGGACGGGCTGCGGTGTTCCGGTGCGAACGGGATGCCGGAGGTGAGGCCGCGCAGGCCGACGGCCACGGCCTCGCCCAGGAAGCCGACGCCGATGGACAGTTGGACCGGGCGGGCGTCGGCGGGCAGCCCGGCGTGTTCGGCGAGGAGCGAGAACGCGGCCATCACTCCCAGCGAGCCTGCGGCGACCAGGAACGTCCAGCCGGTGTAGCGCTGCCAGAGCACGCCCTGGCGCGCTTCGACCCGGACGGTCGCACCGCGCAGCGCGCCCGTCGCGAGACCGAGCACGATGCCCGCCGCGATCCAGGCCCAGTCGGCGGGGCCCAGGCCGTGGTGCAGGCCGTGGTGCAGTTCGTGGCGCTGCCAGAGCGACCACGTGCCGAGTGCCGTGAGGACCACCGGCGGTCCGAACAGGTCCCGTGCGTTGAGCGGTTCGCTGCGCAGTCGCCGGACCACCACCACGACGACCACTGCCGTGATCAGGGCGGCGCTCAGCCATCCGTGCATCGTTCTGTTCCCCCGGAATCTTTTTAGCTCGACTGTGCCAAAACGCAATTTAGCTCGCCCGTGCTATAACGGCAACGTGCCGAAGATCGTGGACCCCGAGGAGCGTCGCCAGGCCGTCGCAGACGCCGTACTGCGCGTCGCGGCCAGAGAAGGCCTTGAGCATGCCTCGCTGCGGAACGTCGCCGACGAGGCCGGACTGGCGATCGGCTCGGTGCGGCACTACTTCGCCGGCAGCTCGGAGCTGATGATCTTCGCGATGGGGGAGCTGGCCCGCCGCATAGAAGCCCGGATCCGGACCCGCGCGGCCGCCCTGCTCGACCCTGCCGCGACCGGCGACCGGCGCGAACTCACCCTTCAACTCCTCGCCGAGACACTCCCGTTGGACGCCGAACGTCGCAACGAGTCCGCCGTCTGGCTGTCCTTCGTCACCGCCGCCCGCACCCGCCCCGAACTCCGGGGCCGCCTCGCCACGATGCAGGCGGGCCTGGACGAACTCATCCACCGCGTCCTGGTCGAGACCCGTCGCGCCGGCGCGCTCGCCCCCGGCCTCGACCTCGGCGTGGAAACCCGCCGCCTCTCCGCCCTCCTCGACGGCCTCACCCTCCAGGCCGTCCAACACCCCCTCCTGGTCGGCCCGGACGAACTCTGCGCCGTCCTGCGCAGCCACCTTGACTCACTGGCCGGGCGCCGAGGCGTCCAAGACTGAGCCGGCGGGCCGCCCGCAAGGGACTTGACGTCCGTCGCCCCGAGCCGTCGCCCCGAGCCGTCGCCCCAGTGGCCGCGTCGGAGCGGCGCGGCGCCCCGCGCGAACCCGCCACCACCGGCCTACCCTTGGCAGGCACGGAAGGACGTGGCGAACGTGGCACACCGGCTCGACGGCAGCGCGGGGGACGTTCTTATCGCACGCCTGCGTGAACAGACCGCGAAAATCGTCGCCCTGGAACCCGACGTCCGTGCCGACCGACCCGACGCCGTCCACCAGATGCGCGTCGCCGCCCGCCGCCTGCGCAGCGCCCTGCGCACCCACCGCCGCCACCTGGCTGGCGACCACACCGAGCTGGAGAACGAACTGCGCCGACTCGGCCGGGACCTCGGCCAGGCCCGCGACGCCGAGGTGCTCGGCGAGCGCCTCCTCGCCCAGGCCCGCGAACTCCCCGACGGTGGCGACCGCGACCGCGTCATCGCCGAACTCACCACCTGGAGCAGCCGGGAGGCCCGCGAAGGCCGCGCCGCGACCCTCGCCGCGCTCGACAGTCAACGCTTCCGCGACCTGCTCACCGCCCTCACCGAACTCGCCGACAACCCCCCGCTCAACGCCCGCGCGACGCGGCCCGCCGGACCGGAACTCACCCGCATCCTGCGCCGCGAACACCGCCGCACCGCCGAACGCCTCGCCACCGCCGAAGACACCCCCGAGGGCCCGGCCCGCGAACGCGCCCTGCACGACGCACGCAAGGCCGCGAAGCGCGCCCGCTACGCCGGTGAGACCGTCGGCCGCCCGGCCCGCAGCTTCACCCGCCGGATGAAAGCGCTGCAGGACGTCCTGGGCCGCCACCAGGACGCGATCGTCGCTCGCGCGGCGGTGCGGGGGCTGTCGGACGGGGGTTTCGGGTACGGGGTGTTGTTCGGTCGGCAGGTGGGGGAGGCGGTGTTCGCGCGGGAGTTGTTGCCGGGGGTGTGGGAGAGGGCGGGGCGTCGGCCGAAGCGGATTCGGTGACGGGGGGTGTCGGGCGGGGCGGATGGGGTGGATGGGGTGGAGCGGGGTGCGATTCGTCGCTCGCGCGGCGGTGCGGGGGCTGTCGGACGGGGGTTTCGGGTACGGGGTGTTGTTCGGTCGGCAGGTGGGGGAGGCGGTGTTCGCGCGGGAGTTGTTGCCGGGGGTGTGGGAGAGGGCGGGGCGTCGGCCGAAGTGGATTCGGTGACGGGGGGTGTCGGGCGGGGCGGATGGCAGCTGCACCGTGCTTCCTCCGGCGATCCGTCCGTCGCCTTCCGGGCGCTGGCCCCTCACCGATCAAGCGGTGAAGCGGGAGCGATCGCGGGAACTTGATCACGGTGTCCGGCCGTGGTTCAGTGCGCAGCAACACGTGGGCGGGGGAGGAACGATGGCGCGCGGAGGGACCCGGGTGGCCGGGTGGGCGGCGGTGCTGAGCGGCGTGTTCGCGGCCGGGCACGGGGCGGCAGTGGCGCTGCTGCCGTCCGGGCAGCGGGCCGGGACGGCGGAGCGGGTGCTGCCCACCCTCGTCGCGGTGCTGTGTGCGCTCGCCTGGCTGGTGGCCGCCGTGCTCGACCGGCGGCGGGCCGAACCGCGCAAGGAGACCGGGTCGCGGCGCCCGTCCTGGCTGCTGGCCGGACTGCTCGGTGTCGGCATGGTGCTCACCTCCGTCGCGGCGCTCGCCCAGGCCAACGGGCCGGACGGGGCCGACGGGCGGCAGCTGCGGCGGATCGCGCAGGCGGGTGAGGTGGAGCGGAAGGTGTCGATCGTCGCGGTGCGCTCCGAGCCGAAGGCGCTGGGGCGGGTGAACCGCCACCAGGTGTTCCGCACCACCGTCGATCTGGAAGTGCCGTACGAGGCCGGCCCGCGTACCGTCACCACCCAGGTGGAGACGCGTGGCACGCCGTACGCGGGTGAGCAGGTGGCCGTCCAATTTGCGCCCACTGCACCGGAGTTGGGCGTCCGTGCCGAACGTGAGGTGGCGGTGGACGGGCTCGGGCTGATCTGGATCCTGCTGCTCGGGGCGGTCGCGCTGGTCGTTGCCCCGATCGTGCTGATCGTCCGGCGGGCAAAGGTGCACGCCTGGCGCCGCTACCGCCCCGGCGTCCACCTGCCCGCCCTCGCACTGCTGTTGCTCGGCGCCGCCACCGCCGGATACGTCGGGCTCGCCCTGCCGTCACCGTGGCTGGGCTGGCCACTGGCCGTCCTCGCCGCTGCCACGCCCTGGCTGTGCCTGGCATTCGCGACCCGGCCCGACGCCGGGCGCGCGGCGATCGACCGGACGGCGCGCGGGCTCGGCCGAGCGTTGATCAGCCGTCAGGGGCGGTGAGTTGGGACCGGGTGGTGGTGTCCGGTGGCGGGTTGTGCAGGGTGAGGGTGGCTTGGTCCGGGTGGGCCGGCGGGGTTGGTGAGCGGGATGTCGCGCGGTCGGACGGCTGGTGATCAGCCGCCACTCGCGGCGACGTATCGGCCAGGTCACGCAGCGCCAGGGCAGAGAGGTGTGGACTACCTGATGGCGGCGGGCAGCGGGCGGGCGAGCGGGGTGGCGCTCAGGCTGCTGGCTGCCGATCGGCCGTCAGGTGCGGTGGGCTGTCGGCGGGGACGGAGCCCGGCGTGGCTCGGCCCGGTGGACGGCGGTGAGTTGGGGCGAAGGCGTTGGGCAAGCACAGTTCCCCAGGGGTCAACTCGGCCTGCCCGGTGAGGGGATGACGACCGTGAGGAGTGCCGCAAACCGCTCGCGCCGGGGCCGACCTGGGCGGGGTACGGGTGGTTTCGTCGCCCACCCGGTCGATGCGCGACCGACCTCTACGGACTGCTCCGCCAGGCCGGACTCGTCCCCGACCGGATTCCGCACCTCTGACCGGACTGCACGGGATCGCCCCGCCCGGGGCGACCTTCGAACGGGCAGGCGGGTGACGGTCGTCAGTAAGGCGGCGGGGCAGTCGGGTTCAGGCCGGCGGTGGTGGCCGCGGTGTGGAGGAGGGCGTCGACCATGGTGGGGGTGAGTCGGCCGGTGTAGGTGTTGCGGGGGCTGACGTGGAAGCAGCCGTAGAGGTTGAGGGGCGGGCCGCCGTCTTTGGCGGGGAGGACGGCGTGGGCGCCGTGGGTGAAGGCCGGGCGGGGGCGGGGGATTTGCCAGCCGGCGGCGGCGAGGGCGGGGAGGACCGCCTGCCAGGCGAAGCCGCCGAGGGCGACCACGGCGCGGACGGTGGGGCGGAGGTACTGGAACTCGCGGACGATCCAGGGGCGGCAGGTGTCGCGTTCCTCGTTGGTGGGCTTGTTCTCCGGCGGGGCGCAGCGGACCGGGTCGGTGATGCGGACGCCGAACAGTTCGAGGCCGTCGTTGCGCCAGGTGGAGTGCGGCTGGGAGGCCAGGCCGAGCCGGTGCAGTGAGGCGTACAGCAGGTCGCCGGACGGGTCGCCGGTGAAGATCCGGCCCGTTCGGTTCCCGCCGTGCGCGGCGGGGGCGAGTCCGACCAGGACCAGGCGGGCGTCGGTCGGTCCGAAGCCCGGGATCGGCCGCGCCCAGTAGTCCTGGTCCTGGAACGCGCGGCGCTTCACCCGGGCCGCCTCCTCCCGCCACTCGACCAGCCGCGGGCAGGCCCGGCAGCCGACCACCAACTCGTCCATCTCGGCCAGCCCGTGGACACGTTCGACCAGTTCGGAGGGCAGTTCGGAGGGCGGTTCGGAGGGCGGTTCCATGGCCCCGATCGTAGGCCCGCGCACCGGCCGGCCGGTGGGACGGCCGGACGGAGACCCAACGGGAAAGCGTTTTCCGGCCGGGTCTCCAGCAGCCGGGCCCGTGGGGCGGGTCCGGAGTAGCGTGGAGGTACAAGTGTGCGTGCCGTACGGGTCGAGGTGACGGCGATGATCGCGGTTGACGTGGTGATTGCGCTGCTGGTGCTGCTGGCCGTGTTGGCCGGGCTGAGCGTGCGCATGGTGCAGCAGTACCAGCTCGGGGTGGTGTTCCGGTTCGGGCGGGTGCTGGACGAGGTGCGGCCCCCGGGGCTGGTGCGGATCATGCCGATCGCCGACCGGCTGCGCCGGGTGAACGTGCAGATCATCACCATGCCGGTGCCCGCGCAGGAGGGCATCACCCGGGACAACGTGACCGTCCGGGTGGACGCGGTGGTGTACTTCAAGGTGGTCGATCCGGTGAAGGCGATCGTCAACGTGCAGGACTACTCCTTCGCGATGTCGCAGGTCGCGCAGACCTCGCTGCGGTCGATCATCGGCAAGAGCGAATTGGACGACCTGCTGGCCAACCGCGAGCCGATCAATCAGGGCCTGGAGCTGATGCTGGACAGCCCCGCGCTGGGCTGGGGCATCCAGATCGACCGGGTGGAGATCAAGGACGTGGCGCTGCCCGAGTCGATGAAGCGCTCGATGGCCCGGCAGGCCGAGGCGGACCGGGAGCGGCGGGCCCGGATCATCACCGCCGACGGCGAGTACCAGGCGTCCGCGCGTCTGTCGGAGGCCGCGAAGGTGATGGCCGCGACCCCGGCCGCGCTGCAACTGCGGCTGCTGCAGACCGTGGTGGAGGTCGCCGCGGAGAAGAACTCCACACTCGTGCTGCCGTTCCCGGTGGAGCTGCTGCGCTTCCTGGAGAGCGCCACCGAACGCAACTCCGCACAGGCCGTCGAGGCCACCGAGGTCGCGGCGCAGCTCGCGGAGAACGAGATCGAGGGGACGGAGCCGGAGCCGGACGTCGAGCAGCTGGAGCTGCCGCAGGTCGCGGCGGCCGTCGAAGTCGGGCTCCCGGAGCACCCGTTGGACGTCGCCCCGCGGCACGCGGCGTGACCGGCCGGACGGGCGGCACGGGTGCGGGCAGGACGGCCAGCGGTGGCGGGCGGTCCGGTGGCGGGGCCAGCATGGAAGACGGCCAGTGGACACAACCAGCTCGGGAGGTCCGGCCATGACCACCGCGAAAGAGATCATGCACCCGGGAGCGGAGTGCGTCACCGGCGAGCAGACCCTCGGCGACGCCGCCCGGATCATGCGCGAACGCGGCGTCGGCGCGCTGCCGATCTGCGACGAGAACAAGAAGCTGCTGGGCATCGTCACCGACCGGGACATCGTGCTCAGGTGCGTCGCCGACGGACGCGACCCCGGCACCGTGAAGTGCCTCGAACTCGCCCTCGGCCGTCCGATGGTGATCGAGGAGGACGAGGACGCGGACCTGGTGCTGGAGGTGATGGAGGACCACCGGGTGCGCCGGCTGCCGGTGATCAACCACCCCGACCACCAACTCGTCGGCATGATCAGCGAAGCCGATATCGCCCGGCACCTGCCGCAGGAGCGCGTGGCGGAGTTCGTGACCGCCGTCACCGCCCGCTGAGGCCCCCACCGCCCGCTGAGGCCCTACCGCCCGCTGAGGCCGCGCGCCCGCTGAGGCCCTCAACGCCGCGGAGCCACCCCGCCGCGCCACGCGCGACGGGGTGATGGTGCGTCAGTGCAGGTACTGCTTGGGCAATTTGGCGAGGAACGCGTCCGCGATCACCTGGTAGCCCGCGTCGTTGGCGTGAATGTCGCCGCGCGCCATGTTGGTCCACTGCATGACCCGGGCCACGTTCAGCGGCACCTGCTGGCCGCCCAGCGGCACCAGCGGCGCGAACGAGGTGGTGGAGAACGCCCCCGCCACGTCGGCGGTCGGGACGCGGTGGCGCTCGTCCACCGTCTCGATCACCGAGTTGAGGGCGTTCGCGAGCAGCACCGAGGCGGTGGCCAGCTGCTTGCCCTTGTCGCCCGTCATCCAGGCCGCCAGGAACGGGTCGTACAGGTTCATGCCGACGATCCGGGTGTGCGGGCCGGCCGCCTGCTGGAGCTCGCCGAGGATCCGGTCCAGCCCGGTGCGGACCTGCTCGATGCCGTTCATCGCGCACGGCAGGTCGAGCGAGCCGCCGGCCGCGCAGCGCTGCACGTCGTTGGCGCCGATGTCGATCGTCACCAGCACCTCGTCCTTCCAGTGCGCCTTCAAGTAGGCGACCGCGGCCTCCAGTTGGGAGCCGCCGAAGGAGTGCGGGTACGGGCAGCCGCCGTTCGCCATGGTGCCGGTGGTCTCGCCCGGGCAGCCCAGGTCGGTGAACTCGAACGGGCGGCGGTCGTCCGCCGCCCGCTCGCCCAGCGTCCGCGCCAGGTCCTGGGCGTAGCCGCGGCCCACGACGTGGCCGCCGGTCGGCGTGGACTGGTAGCCGGCCGCCAGCGAGTCGCCGATCGCCAGGTAGTACGCCGTGGCATGCTGCCCGCCCGGCGCCGCCGAAGCGGGAACGGCCGCCGCGCCGGTGAGCGTCAGAGCGGCGAGCGCGGCCGCAACGAGCGTGCGGCGGCGGGGGATTGGGCGCATGGAGCCTCCAGGGCGAATGATCGCGATCAGACGGATCAGAGGAGGCTACTGCTCGGTACACCCTCGGGAACAGGGGTGTGCAGGTACGTGATCGACCGACTCGCGGAACGCCCGGGCGCAAGGGGAACACGACGGCTCAGCCCGGCAACGAAACGGCTCAGCCCAGGAACGCGAGGGCTCAGCCCGGCAACGAGACGGCTCGGCCCAGGAACGAGACGGCTCAGCCCGGCAACGCGACGGCTCAGCCCGGGAACGCGTAGACCGTGGTGGCGTGCGCGACCGGGTCGTCCGGGGCGTCCGGCGTGGCGAGGGTGATCTCGGCGAACGCGATCCGGCGGCCCAGCTTGGTCAGCCGCGCCGTCACCAGCAGATCGGTGTCACGCGCCGCGCGCTGGAAGGTGATCGACTGCTGGACGGTGGTCATTGGCGCGAACCCGCCCAGCGCGGAGGAGACCGCGACGACCGTCGCCGTGTCGGCCGCCGCCATCATCGCCTGCCCCGACAGCCCGCCGCCGTCCCGGGCCAGCTGGTCGGACCACGGCAGCCGCAGCACCGCGTGCCGCGCACCGGTCTCCAGCACCGAGAGCCCCAGGGCCCGCACCCACGGCGCGAAACGCTCGGCGAGGATCAGGTCGCCCTCGGCGGGCTCCAGGGGGCCCTTCGCGGGCGCGGCGTCGGCCGGTGCGGCAGCCTTCGGCGGGGTCGTCATGGCGTGATCGTAGGGGCCGCCGGTGACGCGGCGCCATACCCCGGACGCGGAGGGTCCACCGGTCGTGGGCGACCCCGGGGCGAGGCATGGTGGTGGGGTGGGAGTGCGGCGGAGCATGGCGGAACTGCGGAGCGAGTGGCGTACCGAACACCTGCTGGTGCTGCTGCCGCTCAGCCTGATCGTGCTGATCACCGCCATCGACATCTCGATCTCCCCGAACATCCACCTCGGCCCGCTGCTGGTGGCCGCCCCCGCCATCACCGCCTCCTTCGCCGGCACCCGCCTGACCGCCCTGATCGGCGTCCTCGCACTGATCGCCCAGACCCTCATCGCCGTCCTGCACGGCGGCCTGTTCACCGCCAACCACCAGGCCCAGATCGGCGCGCTCGCCCTGGTCACCGCCGTCGTCGTCGCGTTCTGCCGGGTCCGCGAACGCCACGGCCGCGAACTCACCCGGGTCCGCACCGTCTCCGACGCCGTCCAACGCGTCCTGATGCGCCCGCTGCCCGAACAGGCCGGCCCGCTGCGGATCGCCACCCGGTACCTCGCCGCCGACGACGAAGCGAACGTCGGCGGCGACCTGTACGCGGCCGTCCGCACCGGACACGCCACCCGCCTGCTGATCGGCGACGTCCGCGGCAAAGGGCTCGACGCCGTCGGCGACGCCGCCGCGCTGCTCGGCGCGTTTCGCGAGCTCGCCCACCGGCACCAGGACCCGGCCCGCCTGGCCGACGCGCTGGAGACCTCCTACCAGCGCCACCTCGCCGAAGTCGCCGACGCCGGCCAGGACGTCCGGGAGAACTTCGCCACCGCGCTCGTGCTCGACCTGCCCGACGACCGCCCCGTGATCCGGCTCGCGGACTGCGGGCACCCGCCGCCCCTGCTGCTCACCCCCGGCCACGCCCAGCCGCTCCCCCTGCACCGCAGCGGCCCGCCGCTCGGCATGGGCGACCTGGCCCCCGCCGACCGCCGCACCGAGGAGTTCGCCTTCCCGCCCGGCAGCACCCTGCTGCTCTACACCGACGGCGTCACCGAGGCCCGCGACCGCGAGGCCGTCTTCTACCCCCTGCCCGCCCGCGCCGCTCACCTCGCCCCGGCCCCGACCGCACCCCCGGACTTCCTCGACCGCCTCCGCCGCGACCTGCTGGCCTACGTCGGGGGACGGCTGCTGGACGACGCGGCGCTCGTCGCGGTCGGACGGGAGGGGTGAGGAGGGAGGCTACTCGGAGGACTGGCCGGACTGCTCGAGGGCGCGGAGCAGGACTTGGGCGAGGTGCAACGGCCGGGCGGAGGGCTCCAGTTGGGTGAGCTGGGTGCGGCAGCTGAGGCCGTCCGCGAGCAGCAGCGTGCCGGGCCCGGCGGCGCGGACGGCGGGCAGCAGGGCGCGTTCGGCGGCCGCCACCGACACCTCGTAGTGGCCGCGCTCGAAACCGAATGCGCCAGCCAACCCGCAGCAACCGGCGTCGAGTTGACGGTTCGTCAGGCCGAGCCGGGCGGTGAGGCGCTGATCGGCGGCAGTACCCAGGACGGCGTGCTGATGGCAGTGCACCTGGGTCATCGCCGCCCCCGTCAGCTGCGGCAGAGCGACCTCGCGCTCGTCCAGGAACTCGGCCAAACTGCGGACCCGGGACGGGAGTTCGGGTTCGTCGAGAAGTTTGGGCCAGTCACCGCGCAGGGTGGCCGTGCAGGACGGCTCCAGGCCCACCACCGGCAGGCCGGGCGGCAGTTGGCGCGCGGTGTGCCGGATCACCCGGCGCGCTGCGCCGAGTTGGCCGCTGGCGATCAGCGTGAGCCCGCAGCACACCGGCCCGGTCGGCAGCTGCACCCGGAAGCCGAGCCGCTCCAGCACCTGGACGGCCGCCACCGCCGGTGCGGGGTCCAGGAGTTCGGACATCGAGTCGGGCCACAGCAGCACCGCGGGGGCGGCCGGGTCGGCGGGGTGGGCGGCGCGGTAGGTGCGGAACCAGGCGGAGAAGCGACGCTCCGGGAGGGCGGGGAGCGCGCGCCGGGAGTCGATGCCGCCGAGGCGCTTGAGCAGGGCGCCGCTGAACCGGCCGCGCAGCGCGGCGTTCGCGGCGCACGGCGCGAGGTGGGCGAGGCGGAGCCACAGCGGCAGCAGCCCGAGCGAGTAGTGGGTGGCCGGGCGGGGCCTGAACCGGTAGTGGTGGTACAGGAATTCGGACCGGTAGGTGGCCATGTCCACCTGCACCGGGCAGTCGCTCGCGCAGCCCTTGCAGCCCAGGCAGAGATCGAGCGCCTCCCGGACCTCCGGCGAACGCCAGCCGTCGGTGACCAGTTCGCCGCGCAGCATCTCGCCGAGCAGCCGGGCCCGGCCCCGGGTGGAGTGCCGTTCCTCCTTCGTCACCATGTAACTCGGGCACATCACCCCGCTGTTGGTGTCCACGCACTTGCCGACACCGACGCAGCGGTGGACGGCGTTCAGCAGGCTGCCGCCGTCCCTCGGATACGCCAGGGTGAGTGGCAACTCCCGTCCGGGGAAGCGCAGATCGGCGTCCAGTGGGCGCGGGGCGACCAGCAGGCCGGGGTTGAGCAGGCCGTCCGGGTCCCAGATCTGCTTGAACCGGGCGAACAGGTCGATCACCTGCGGCGGGAACATCCGGGGCAGCAGCTCGGCCCGGGCCTGCCCGTCGCCGTGCTCGCCGGACAGCGAACCGCCGTGCGCCACCACCAGATCCGCCGCCTCGGTGAGGAACTCCCGCATCACCTGCGGCCGTTCCCGCACCGGGAAGTCCAGACGCAGGTGCACGCAGCCCTCGCCGAAATGCCCGTACGGCACCCCGCGCAGGCCGCGGCGCTTCAGCAGGGACCGCAACTGCCGCAGGTAGGAGCCGAGTTGCTCGACCGGGACGGCCGAATCCTCCCAGCCCGGCCACGCCGCGCCACCGGGCCGGCCGTCCGGGCCCGGCGGCAGGCGGGTGACGATTCCCGCGCCGGCCTCCCGGATCGACCACAGTGCACGCTGCTCGGCCGGATCGGTGACCAGCGCGACCGTCGCGGTGCGCTCCCGCCGTACGGCGTCGGCGAGTTGATGGGCCCGGTCGGTGGCCTCGGCGGCCGTCGCGCCGCCGGTCTCCAGGAACAGCCAGCACGCACCACCGGGCAGCCGGTCCAGCACGGGCGGGCGCGGCCCGGCCGCGAGCAGCGCGGCGACCAGGTCGGCGGCCATGCCCTCGCAGGTCAACGGCTCCAGCGGCAGCAGCGCGGGCACCGCGTCGGCGGCGGCCGTCTCGTCCGGGTAGCCCGCCACCACCAGGGCGCGGTACGGCGGTTCGGGCACCAGTCGGACGGTGGCGCCGAGCAGCAGGGCGCATGTCCCCTCGGTGCCGGTGACGGCCCGCACCAGGTCGTGGCCGCGCTCCGGGAGCAGCGCGTCCAGCGGATAGCCCGAACCGCGGCGTGGTAGCACCGGCATGGCGCGGCGCAGCAGCGCCAGGTTGTCGGCGGCCAGGGCCTGCAACTCCCGGTGCAGACGGCCGAGTCGGCCCGGAGCGGCGGCCAGCGCGGCCCGTTCGGCCGGTGGCAGCGGGCCGGTGACGGTCAGCTCGGTGCCGTCGGCGAGCAGCAGATCGAGGCTGTGCAGGTTGTCGGAGGTGCGGCCCCAGGCGAGCGAGTGCGAGCCGCAGGCGTCGTTGCCGATCATTCCGCCCAGCGTGCACCGGCTGTGGGTGGACGGGTCCGGCCCGAACCGCAGCCCGAACGGCCGGGCGGCGCGCTGGAGTTCGTCCAGGACCGTGCCCGGTTCGACCCGTGCGGTGCGGGCCTCCGGATCGACCGCCAGTACCTTGCCGAGATGCCGCCGAAAGTCCAGCACCACCGCGCCGGGCCCGATCGCCTGCCCACCGATACTCGTCCCCGACCCGCGCGCCACCACCGGCACCCCGAACTCCCGGCACACCGCGAGCGCGGCCCGCACATCGTCCGTGTCGGCGGGCTTCACCACCCCGCGCGGCACCTGCCGGTAGTTGGACGCGTCCTGCCCGTACACGGCCCGCTCCGCGGTGTTGAAGCGGACCTCGCCACGGACGGCGGCGGCGAGAGCACGGGCGAGATCGGAGGCCATCCGCCGATCATCCCAGCCCTGGGCGGCCGGCACCCGGCGCAGACCCACGAACGGCGGGTCGGGGAGTGCGGCCGGAGGCTGGTCAGGCGGTGGCGTCGATCTCGGCGATCAGAGCTTCGACGCGGGTGCGGATCGCGTCGCGGATCGGGCGGACGGCTTCGATGCCCTGGCCGGCCGGGTCGTCGAGGGGCCAGTCGCGGTAGTGCTTGCCGGGGAAGTACGGGCAGGCATCGCCGCAGCCCATGGTGATGACGTAGTCGGAGGACTGGACGGCCTCGGGGGTGAGGATCCTCGGCTGCCGGTCGGAGATGTCGATGCCGATCTCGGCCATCGCGGCGACGGCGGCCGGGTTGACCCGGTCGCCGGGGGAGGAACCCGCGGAGCGGACCTCGACGCGGTCCCCGGCGAGGTGGGTGAGGAACCCGGCGGCCATCTGGGAGCGGCCCGCGTTGTGGACGCAGACGAAGAGCACGGAGGCGGCGGTCATGGGGATGGTCCTTCGGGGCGGGGGATGGGGCTCTCGGCCGATATGAAAGTATCAGCGCATGGTGATGTCAGTCGACACTGAACTGTTGCGGGTGCTGTCCGACCCGCTCAGGCTGCGGATCGTGACCCTGCTGGCCCGCGAAACCCTGTGCACCACGCACCTGGTGGAGGAGACCGGCGCCCGGCAGACGAATCTCTCCAACCACCTCAGGGTGCTGCGGGAGGCCGGCGTGGTGGACACCGAACCGTGCGGCCGTTTCACGTACTACCGCCTGCGGCCGGAGGTACTGGAAGCGCTTTCCGGGCAGTTCGCCGACCTCGCCGCCACCGCCCGCGCCAACGCCGACACGAAGAGGTCCTGCTGGTGACCGCCCCCCTCGCGCCCGCCCCGAGACCGTCCGAACCGTCGGTGGTCGCCAAGCTCTCCACCCTCGATCGCTACCTCGCCGTGTGGATCCTGGCCGCGATGGCCGTCGGCCTCGGCCTGGGCCGCCTGATCCCCGGGCTCGGCGACGCGCTGGCGAAGGTCGAACTCGGCGGGATCTCGCTGCCGATCGCGCTGGGCCTGCTGGTCATGATGTACCCCGTGCTCGCCAAGGTCCGCTACGACCGGCTGGACGCCGTCACCGGCGACCGGCGGCTGATGGTCTCCTCCCTGGTGATCAACTGGCTGGTCGGCCCGGCGGTGATGTTCGCCCTGGCCTGGATCTTCCTGCCGGACCTGCCCGAGTACCGGACCGGTCTGATCATCGTCGGACTCGCCCGGTGCATCGCCATGGTGATCATCTGGAACGACCTCGCGTGCGGCGACCGGGAGGCCGCCGCCGTGCTGGTCGCGTTGAACAGCGTCTTCCAGGTGGTGATGTTCGGCGTACTCGGCTGGTTCTACCTCGACCTGCTCCCGGGCTGGCTCGGCCTCGGCGACGGCCAGCACCTCGACATCTCCATGGGGAAGATCGCCCTCAACGTCGTCGTCTTCCTCGGCATCCCGCTGGTCGCCGGGTTCCTCACCCGCCGCCTCGGCGAGCGGCGGCTCGGCCGCGACCGCTACGAGGCGAAGCTGCTGCCGAGGATCGGCCCCTGGGCGCTGTACGGGCTGCTGTTCACCATCGTGATCCTGTTCGCGCTCCAGGGGAGGACCATCACCTCCCGGCCGCTCGACGTCGCCCGGATCGCCCTCCCGCTGCTCGCCTACTTCGCCGTCATGTGGTTCGGCACCTTCGCCCTCGGCAAAGCGCTCGGCCTCGCCTACGACCGCACCGCGACGCTGGCGTTCACCGCCGCCGGCAACAACTTCGAACTCGCCATCGCCGTCGCCATCGGCACCTTCGGCGTCACCTCCGGCCAGGCCCTGTCCGGCGTGGTCGGCCCGCTCATCGAAGTACCGGTGCTGGTCGCCCTGGTGTACGTCTCGCTGGCCTGGCGCAAGCGGTTCCGCGCCGTGTCCGGCTGAGAGCCCGGCCGGGCGGACACGGCGTCCGGCTGAGAGCCCGGCCAGCCGCCGCCACCTGCCGAAATGCGGTGGGGGCGGCGGCCGGACGGTGGCTACCGTGCTGGGCATGGAAACCGAACACCCCCTGGCTGCCTCGATCTGCCCGCCGCGGAAGGCATGGTCGTCCTGGACGTGGTGGACGACCGGATCAGGTACGTCGAACTGATCGACCACCCACCCCTGCGGGACGCACGCACCCGCGAGAAGTAGCCCCCGGCCGGGCGGACGCGCTCCCGCCGTCGGCGCGGGCCGGTGGCGACGGCCGTCCGGTGGCGGCGGGCCGTCAACTACCGGTGGTCCGAGCGGATTCGGAGGCCGGGTTCGCCTGCTTCGGGATGCTGGCCACGACCGGTTCGGCGGGCTGCGGCTCGGACGCGACGGGTGCGGCCGGGGAGGTCGGTGCGGCCGGCGCGGGCGCGGGCGCGGTGGGCGAAGTCGGGGCTGTGGGCTGGATCTTGTCGTCGCGCTCGTCGTCGCCGGCCCCGTCGCGGGTGGTGAGGACGGTGTCGAAGATCTCGCGGAGCTTGTCGGTGGCCTGCTTGGAGAACAGGCCGCACAGGCCGGCGATCCCGGCGAAGCCGTACGGGTTGGTGGCGGTGCCGTCGGTGCCGTTGGCGAACAGGCCGCCGCGCAGCAGGAAGTAGACCAGCAGTGCGAGCGCGCCGCCGATCGCCGTGCGCAGCAGGTACCAGGGCAGCCAGCTCGGCAGCAGCTGGCGGTTGCCCGCGTAGGTGGCGAAGGACGTCGCGGCGTGCACGAAGCTGCCGAGACCGCTGGCGGCCAGGACGGCGATCAGCATCGCGGTGTTGGACGTCAGGTTCCAGGGGCCGAGGCCGAGCATCGTCCAGGTCGCGGGGGCGCCGGACGGGGCGCGTTCGGCGGTCAGCGTGGTGAGCGGCGTCCAGACGCTGAGCAGCGCGGCCACGCAGACGAACGCCTCGGCCAGCAGCAGCACGCCGAGCAGCAGGACCGCCCAGCCGGCCATCTGCTGCTGGGGCGGGAGTTGGCCGACCGGCCCCGGCGTGGGGCCGCCGTCGGCGGGCGAGAACGCGTCCGCGGCGGGATCGGCCGGCGGGGAGACAGGGGAGGTCATCGAGAGTTCGCCTTCCGGTCCGGTGGTGCACGGAGGTGGCGCGGCAGAGGTTGGCGCGGGGAGGGACTCTACCGCCAGGCCGGGCCCGACGGTTCGTCAGGACGCCCGGCCCAGCAGCGGCGGGACGTCCGATCGGCGGTTCAGGTGGCCCGTCCGGCGGTTCAGGTGGCCCGTCCGGCGGTTCGGGTGGCCCGCCCGTCCCGACGGTTCGTCAGGAGCTTGCCCGAGGGATCGTCAAGGCACTCGGCCGGGGCGGGAGAATTCCGAGTCCCTGCCGCAGGCCGAGGTGCGCCCGCACGGTCGCCGTGCGCCGCCGCCGTCACCGGCGCACGCCTGCCAGGCGGGAGAACTTGGCGACCTCGAAGGTGGCGTACGAATTCGACGCCAGCAGCGAGAACTTGATGCCCTCGCGGCCGTCCGGGCGCCGGTAGCCGTCCGGGAGGAAACGCTTGTAGTGCTCGGCCGCACGTTGGAAGAACTGCGGGCGCTCGGCGCGGGTCAGGGTCCCCGGCAGGTCGAAGACGAACAGGTAGTGGCGGATCATCCGGGTGAACAGGTGGGTCCGCACCTCGGGGTTGACCGGCGGGGCCTCGGCGGGCTGGGTGTCCAGCAGCTCGAAGGTGCCCTCGTAGCGGTCGAACAGGTCGAAGTGGGTCGCGCCTTCGCTGCCCGCCGGGTGCAGGGTGTGACGGCGGCGGATGGTGACGCACTCGCGGTTGAGCACCGCGATCCGGGAGGCGGCCAACAGCGAGCGGTGCACCGCCGGGACCTCCTCGTAGAACCCGTCGGGGAAGGTCGGAACGGTGCCGCTGCGCACCAGCCGGTCCCAGATCAGCGGCGGGGCGCCGAACAGTTCCGGGTGCTCGCCCGGGGTGAACACCTCCGGGCCGACGGCGTCCAGCAGTTCGGCCGCGTTGCCCGGCCACACCTTGCCCCGGTACTCGCGGTTGTGGCCGAACAGCAGCAGATCGACCTCGCCGGTCTCGGCGAGCCGGGCGGCCATCGCCTCGAACGCGTCCGCCGGCAGCAGGTGGTCGGCGTCCAGGAACAGCAGGTACTCGCCACGCGCGTGCGCCGCGCCCGCCATCCGGACCCGCCCGATGCCGGTCTCCGTGTCCAGCCGCAGCACCCGCACCCGGGCGTCGCGCAGCTCGTACGCCTCCACCAGCCGCTCCTCCGGACAGTGCGGGGAGGGCGTCCGGACCACGATGATCTCGAACTCGCGGAAGGACTGTCCGAGCAGGGAGTCGAGACACTCCTTCAGTTGTTCCTGCTCGTCGTAAGCGGGGAGCACGACGGTGATCAGTGGTGGGGCCATGGGCGGGAGGCTAGGGGCGGGGACAGCCTCAGGCAAAGGTCGGAAGCCGCTCTAAAGCGGCTATTCCGGACAGCGGACATGGGAAGTTCGCTGAATCTTCACCAAATGAACACGGTCGTGCGATGAAATGTCCGGATAGAGGGCGGAACGCCGCGACTTGCTGACGTATCGTCAGATGTACGCATGGTGGTGGAGCTGCGCACACACCGTGCCGAACGTCCCCCGGAGGCCGGGACCAACAGCCCTCAGTACCAGTTGTGCGCCTGCCAGAACGACCACGCCGCACACGGGCTGCCGTACGTCTGGTTCATGTACTGCAGGCCCCACTTGATCTGGGTCGCCGGGTTGTCCCGCCAGTCCGCGCCCACCGAGGCCATCTTCGAACCCGGCAGCGCCTGCATCAGCCCGTACGCACCCGAGGACGGGTTGGTCGCGTGCACATTCCAGCCGCTCTCGCGCTCCACGATGTTGTTGAAGCACTGCAACTGCCCGGCCGGAACGAGCTGCGCCGCGATCTGCTGCGGCGTCCCGCTGAGCGCCTTGGCGACGGCCGACGCGGACACGGACGGGGACGCGGCGGCGGACGGCTTGCTGCTTGCCAGCGCCTGGCGCTGCTGCGACCGGGACGCCGCCTCGGCGTCCGCCCTGGCCTTCGCCTCGGCGCTCGCACTCGCACTCGCGCTCGCACTCGCACTGGCCGCCGCGTCCGCCTTGGCCTTCGCCTCCGCCTCGGCCCGGGCGGACGCGCTGGCACTGGCACTGGCGCTCGCTTCGGCGGCGGCCTGCGCGGACGCGGCGTCCTGCGAGGGGAGAGCGTCCGCCGCGAGCGGCATGCTGCTCGCCGGCCGGGCCGAGGCGCCCGCCGGGGTCGAGTGCTGCGGAACCACGACGGCCAGCGCGGTGGCACCCGCGACCGCGACGGTCGCCACGCCCGTCACCACGGCATGGCGGTGGCGGCGGAGCGTCTTCGAAAGACCGAGCACCTTCGAAAGGCTGGACGGGCGGCGGCGATGCGACGGCATGGCGATCTCTTCTTGTACGGGCCGGACGGCCGGTGGGACACGGCGGCCCGCCGACCGGCACGCACGGCACCGGCGCCGCACCCTGGAACACGGCGCAGGAACACGGTGCAGTGCGGCAATCGGACGAACGTGGCAGCGGACGGCGGCCGGGGAGGCCGGCCGGACTGCCCGGCGGACGGGGGACATTCTTGGCAGATCGCGGAAAGTGGCTCAAAGAGGCCGGAAACTACGCCCCGTAGTAGCGGGCGGGCCGGAGGACGGACGGTCACGCCGGCTGCGACGGCTCCGGGCCGGGCCGGGACCGAGCGTCGGCCGGCGGCCACCGGGGCGCCTCTGACCTGCGAAGTCGCGGTAGGCTCCGGCGAGCGGACGGGGGAGCGCCGGCGGCAGCCCGGCGGACCGGTCCGCACACCGACTATCGAGGATCGTAGAAGCCCACCGCGATGTGGGAGGGCTCACAGGAACCGCACCCGCACCGGCACGCCCCGCACCCGGACGACCACGCCCGGTCGAACAGAACGGCACCCCGGTCACAGCCCGCGATCACGGAGCCCCGATACTTGCCCGCATGGTGATCGCGGTGATGGGGGTGGCGGCGGCGCTCGGCCTGCTCGGGGTGGCGCACTGGTACGTGTGGCGGCGACTGGTCCGCGACGTCTCCCGCCCCGGCAGCCGGTACCGGCGAGCAGGCAGCGTGCTCGCCGTCCTGCTGCCCGTCCTGTCCCTGCTGGCCCTGGTCGGCGGCCGGGCCTTCCCGCTCGCCGTGGAACGCTGGTTCGCCTGGCCCGGCTACCTCTGGATGGCCGTCCTCCTCTACCTCCTGCTCGCCCTGCTGGCCGGCGAACTGCTGCGCCCCCTGCTGCTCCGCCTCCCGCGCCGCGAGGGCCGGCCGGCGGCGGTGCGGGAGGCGGAGGCTGCCGCCGAGGTGGGGCCCGCCGAGGGTGAGGCGCCCGCCGAGACCGAGACGCCCCGGCAGGTTGGGACGCCCGGGGAGCCCTCGCGGCGGCTGTTCGTGTCCCGGGTGGTGGCCGGCGCGGCCGCCGGAGTCGCCGTCGGCGTGGTGGGCAACGGCACGTACGGGGTGCTGCGCGGGCCGCAGGTCAAGCAGGTGACGGTGCCGCTGGCGAAACTGCCGCGCCCCGCACACGGCTACCGGATCGCCGTGGTCAGCGACATCCACCTCGGCCCGATACTCGGCCGGGCGCACACCCGGCGGATCGTCGACACCATCAACGCCACCCAGCCCGACCTGATCGCCGTCGTCGGCGACCTGGTCGACGGCACCGTCCCCGAACTCGGCCCCGCCGCACGCCCGTTGGCGGATCTGCGGGCCAAGGACGGCGCGTACTTCGTCACCGGCAACCACGAGTACTTCTCGGGCGCCGCACCGTGGATCGACTTCGTCCGCGAGCTCGGCGTCCACCCGCTGGAGAACGCCCGCGCCGAACTGCCCTGGTTCGACCTCGCGGGGGTCAACGACATCGCCGGCACCTCGCAGGGCCAAGGCCCCGACTACGTACGCGCCTTGGGCGACCGCGACCGCAACCGGGCCGCCGTCCTGATGGCCCACCAGCCGGTGACCATCCACGACAGCGTCCGCCACGGGGTGGACCTCCAACTCTCGGGCCACACCCATGGCGGCCAGCTCTGGCCCGGCAACTACCTCGCCGAACTGGCCAACCCGACCGTCGCCGGCCTTGAGCGCTACGGCGACACCCAGCTCTACGTCACCCGCGGCGCCGGCGCCTGGGGTCCACCGGTCCGCGTCGGCGCGCCGTCCGACATCACGGTGGTCACGCTCGCCTCGCTCCAGGCTTGAGACTCCTCCTGGCGGGGCGTTGGCCAGTGTGCGGACGAAAACCGTTGGCACGAACGGTCGTTGGCCCGGAAGGATCTCCGGCATGGAACGAGAGCCGCAGCAGACAGCGGAAGTGCCCGTCGCCGCACTGGCGTTCACCGCCGAGCAGTGCGTGGCGCTGGTCGCCGACAACCACCGCCGACGGCTGGACTGGACCGTCGCCAGCCTGGCCGAACTCGACGCGGTCTGCGCCGAGTTGAACGCCGACGGGCCGCTGAGCGACTCGCGGATGGCGATGTGGTGGTCGCTGGTCGGCGCCTACACCGGCGAGGTGATGGTCCGCTGCTACGGCGGAGAGTGGACCGACGCCGGCGGTGACTCGGCCGGCCACGCCGTCCGGGTGCTCGGGCTGACGTCCTTCCCCTTCAACACCGCGTACCGGGTGCTCAGCGGCGAGGAAGGGAAGAGCCTGGCGTCCTCCGTCGGCATGATCCCGGGGATCTCCCGCCACCGCGGCCTCTCCGACTGACCCGGCTCTTCCGGGTCATTGGTGCATGCGCGCGCCCTTCCCCCCCCGCACCAGTACCTCACCGCGCGCCGCATCGACCGCAGGCCGACGCCACACGTCGCGGGCGGGTGCGCCGGGGCCGGGACCAGGCACTGCGGAGATGCGGCCGCATAGTATCCCGCTGAGCGAGACACTCGCCCGGCGAGAGAAATCCTGTCCGTGGAGGCTGCGTCATGGCGTTCGACCGTTCCGCCTTCCTGTCCGCGTACGACACCCTGCTGAGCCGCTGGCCCGTCCCGGTCGAGACGATCGATGTCGAGACGCCGTACGGCACCACCCGGGTCAACGCCGCCGGACCGGCCGGCGGCCCGCCGCTGGTGCTGCTCCACGGCGGCGGCGCCACGGCGGCGAGCTGGTGGGCCAACGCCGGTGAACTCGCCCGCGAGGCACGGGTGTTCGCGGTGGACCGGATCGGCGAGGCGGGCCGCTCCGCGCGCGGCGGGCGACAGCCGGTGCGCCGCGTCGAGGACCTGCACGGCTGGCTGGACGCCGTCCTGGACGGGCTCGGCCTGGACCGCATCGACCTGTGCGGGCATTCCTACGGCGGCTGGATCGCGCTGAACCACGCCCTGAGCCGCCCCGACCGGATCGAGCGCCTCGCGCTGCTCGACCCCACCGGCTGCTTCACCGGCTACGCGCCCCGCTACCTCCTGCACGCGGCGCCCATGCTGGCCCGCCCGAGCGAGGCCCGCGCCCGGGCGTTCCTCGCCTGGGAGACCGGCGGCGTCCCGCTCGACCCGGACTGGACCCGCCTGCACGGCCTGGCCGCGACCTTCCCCGCCGCCCGCCCCGTCACCGGTCCTCGCCCCACCCCCGAGGCGCTCGCGACCCTCCGCGCCCGCTGCCTGCTGCTGGCCGCCGCGAACAGCCGCTCCCACAACCCGCGCACCCTCACCGCACGGGCCGAACGCCTGCTCCCGCAGGCCGTGATTCGCACCCTCGACGGCGTCTCCCACCACGCCCTGCCGTACACCCGGGCGGAGCAGGTGAACGCGGAGCTGGCACGGTTCCTGAAGCGGTGAGGGCGCCCGTCACCAGCCGGTGCGCAGGCGGTAGGACGGGCTGAGGTCGCGGACCTCGGCCGAGCGGACCACCTCGCGGCCGAGGACGGGCCGCAGGTGCTTGTCGAGCAGGCGCAGCACCTCCTCGGACAGGCGCGCCTTCAGCCCCTCCGGCCGACCCGGCAGCAGGCCGATGGCGATGTGCACGAAGGCGGTCAACTGGCCGTCCGCGTCGCCCACCCAGGTCTCCGCGGCCTGGCGGAAGAAGGTCTTGCACACGCCCCGGGAGGCCACCCACTCACGGACCAGCGGGTGCAGCTCGCGGACGAATCCGGGGCGGTCGAAGGAGTCGGCCAGCTGTGGCGAGTAGTCGACGGTGATGTGGGGCATGGCGGGACCTTCTTCGCGCAGATGCTGATGCTTGGCTTCTACATCCGCCATCTAAACCCCGCCCGCCTCCGCCCCCGCGCCCGGGGTCCCACATGCTGGACACGGGGGAGGCGTCAGTCGGCGGCGGGAGGCGTGTCGCGGATGCCCAGGCGCAGGTGCTCCACGTGGTAGAGCGCCTGGTCGAGCAGCTCGGCGACGTGATTGTCGTACAGCGCGTAGACGATCGAGCGGCCGTGGCGCTCGCCGGTGACCAGGCCGAGGTTGCGCAGCAGCCGCAGTTGGTGCGAGCAGGCGGAGGCCTCCAGGCCGACGGCCTCGGCGAGGTCGCCCACCGAGCAGGGGCCCTCCTGGAGCCGGGCCAGGATGTGCAGGCGGGAGGGGGTGGCCAGGGCCTGGAGGGTGGCCGCGACATCGGCGGTTCCGACGGCGTCCAGGCGTTCGCGGGTGGTGGCGCTGCTGGCGGTGTCGATTCCGTGGCCCATGGCCTCATCATACCGGTTACACATGAAGACCTGTTCAGATGTTCCGGTATGGTGGAGGGGTTGTCGTCCCGCCCCGCGAAGGGTTGCCCCGCCCATGTCTTCCGTCCTGGACCGGCGGCCCGCGCCGCCCACCGCCGGGCCCCGCCCGGCCCCGCCGAAACGGCGCACCCGCGTCCTGGCGCTGCCCGAGGCCCGGTGGGCGCTGGCCGCGCTGCTGCTGTTCCTGGTCGCCCTCCCGCTGGACCTGGCCGGCGCCCCCGCCTGGGCATGGGGCCCGCTGTACGCCCTCGCGTACGCCACCGGCGGCTGGGAGCCCGGCTGGGCCGGACTCCAGGCACTGAAGGAGAAGACCCTCGACGTCGACCTGCTGATGATCGTGGCGGCGCTGGGCGCGGCGGCCGTCGGCCAGGTGCTGGACGGCGCCCTGCTGATCGTCATCTTCGCCACCTCCGGCGCACTGGAGGCGATCGCCACCGCCCGCACCGCCGACTCGGTACGCGGCCTGCTCGACCTGGCCCCCGCCACCGCCACCCGGCTCACCGACGCGGGCGAGGAGACCGTCCCCGTCGAGCACCTGGCCGTCGGCGACACGGTGCTGGTCCGGCCCGGCGAGCGGATCGGCGCGGACGGCCGGGTCCTGGACGGCGCCAGCGAGGTCGACCAGGCCACCATCACCGGCGAGCCCCTGCCGGTCGCCAAGCACACCGGCGACGAGGTGTTCGCCGGCACCCTGAACGGCACCGGCGCGCTGCGGGTGCGGGTCGAACGGGACGCCGCGGACTCCGTGATCGCCCGGATCGTCGCCATGGTCGAGGAGGCGTCCGAGACCAAGGCCCCCACCCAGCTGTTCATCGAAAAGGTCGAACAGCGGTACTCGCTCGGCATGGTGGCCGCCACCCTCGCGATCTTCGCGGCGCCACTCGCCCTCGGCGCGGCCTTCACCGGGTCACTGCTGCGCGCGATGACCTTCATGATCGTCGCCTCGCCCTGCGCGGTGGTCCTCGCCACCATGCCGCCGCTGCTGTCCGCCATCGCCAACGCCGGCCGGCACGGCGTCCTGGTGAAATCCGCCGTGGTGATGGAACGCCTCGGCCAGATCGACGCCGTCGCCCTCGACAAGACCGGCACCCTCACCGAGGGCACCCCCCGCGTCACCGACATCCGCCCACAGGCCGACTCCGGCCTGACGGAGGACCACGTCCTCGTGGCGGCCGCCGCCGCCGAGCACCCCAGCGAACACCCGCTCGCCCGCGCCGTCGTCGAGGCCGCCCGCAGCCGCCGGCTCACCCTCGCCACCGCCGCGGACTTCAGCTCCACACCCGGTGTCGGCGTCACCGCCACCGTCGGCGGACACACCGTCACCGTCCGCGCCCCCGAACGCGACTGCCCGGCCACCGGCGCAGCCGTCGCGGAACTCGAGGACGCCGGGCGCACCGCCGTCGTGGTCGCCATCGACGGCACCCCCGTCGGCGTCCTCGGCATCGCCGACCGGCTGCGCCCCGACGCCGCCGCCACCGTCCGCGCACTGACGGCACTCACCGGCGCCGCCCCCGTGCTGCTCACCGGCGACAACCCGCGCGCCGCAAGGCAGTTGGCCGAGGAAGCCGGCCTCGGCGAGGTCCGGGCCCGGCTGCTGCCGCAGGACAAGGCCGCCGCCGTCAAGGAGTGGGAGACCGCCGGGCGGAAGGTACTGGTGATCGGCGACGGCGTGAACGACGCGCCCGCGCTGGCCGCCGCGCACACCGGCATCGCGATGGGCCGGGCCGGATCCGACCTGGCCCTGGAGACCGCCGACGCCGTCATCGTCCGCGACGAACTCGCCACCGTCCCGGCCGTGGTCGCGCTCTCCCGCCGGGCCCGCGCGCTGGTGGTGCAGAACCTGGCGATCGCCGCGACGTTCATCACCGTCCTGGTGGTGTGGGACCTGGTCGCCAACCTCCCGCTGCCGCTCGGCGTGCTCGGCCACGAGGGCTCCACCGTCCTGGTCGGCCTCAACGGCCTGCGCCTGCTGCGCGAATCCGCCTGGACCCGGGCCCGGCGAGCGGGGAGCACCGCATGAGCCACCCCCGCCAGGACGCCGCGCGCTGCACCGTCACGGTCTGCCGCGGCTGCTGCTGCGGCACCGCCGCCAAAGTCCCCCGCCTGGACCACGAGGCCCAGCTCGTCGACCTGCGCACCGCACTGGCCGGCATTGCCGCGATCCGGCGCACCGACTGCCTCGACGCCTGCGAGCGGGCCAACGTCATCGTCGTCCAGCCCTCCGCCGAAGGCCGCCGGGCCGGCGGACGCCCGGTCTGGCTCGGCCAGGTCAACGACCGCGCCGCCGCCGCCGACATCACCGCCTGGGTCGCCGCCGGAGGCCCCGGCCTGGCCGAACCACCCGACGTGCTCGACCTGTACGCCTTCCAGCCCTCCCGCCGGGTCCGCGCCGAACTGGAACGCCAATGAGCCGCGCGCGGCCGCTGACGAGAGGCGTAAGGGCACGTTAAGGGCGGCACATCGGCGGGCGAAACCCGGGCGCCGCCGTTGGCCCGGTCGGAGCGGGGAGTGTAGGAATGGGCGTATGACCCGGTTTCGGGCAGCACCCGGCGGACAGCGCGCGGCGGGCCGGACCTCCCCGCGCCGGACGTCCACGAGCCCCCGCTTCGGCCCGCCGGCCCCGGTGACCTCCGCGCAGACCGGACGGCACGGATGAGCGACGACACGCCCGAAGCGCACCGGGCGCCCCGCCGGGCGGACCCCGAACCGGCCGTCGTCCGCGAAGGCCTGCTGCTGATCGACGCCGACCGGCACCTGCTGTACGCCAACGACGAGGCCCGCCGACTGCTCGAACTGCCCACCGACTGCGAGAGCCGCCCCGTACGCGCCCTCCGCCTCCCCGACGAACTGCTCACCCTGCTGGACGGCGGCGCGGACCTCACCGACACGCGCATCACCGCGCACGGCCGCACCCTCGGCCTCGACCTGCGCCACACCGACCGGGCCGGCGGCCCGCCCTGCCTGCTGGCCACGCTGCGCGACACCGCCGCCCCCGCCAACCCGGACACCGCCCGCCGCCGCCTCGAACTGCTCTACCGGGCCGGCGGCTCCATCGGCACCACCCTCGACATCACCCGCACCTGCGAGGAACTCGCCGCCGCACTCGTCCCCGCCTTCGCCGACTTCGCCTGCGTCGACCTCTGCGAGGGCGTCCTGGACGGCGGTGAACCCCGCCCCGGCCGGCACGGGGCGCTGCACCGGGCCGCACTCGCCGGCATCACCGCCCGGCCCCCGCTGCTCCTTCCGGGCTCGGCCGTGCCGCTCGTCCCCGGCACCCCGCGCGCCCGGGCCGTCGCCACCTCCCGCTCCGTGGTCGAACCCGACCTGTCCGCAGCGCTCGACGTGTGGGACGAAGTCCGCCCCGGCACCGTCGACGCCATGCGCGACGAACAGGTGCACACCCTGATCGCGGCGCCGCTCAGCGTCGGCGACACCCTGCTCGGCGTCGCCACCTTCTGGCGCGCCCGGCCCCGGCCCGCCTTCGACGACGAGGACGGCACCCTCGCCGAGGAACTCACCGCCCGCGCCGCCGTCCTGGTCGACAACGCCCGCCGCTACACCCGCGAACACACCATGGCCGTCGCGCTCCAGCACAGCCTGCTGCCCGCCGGCCTGCCCGAACAACAGGCCCTCGAAGTCGCCTCCCGCTACCTGCCCGCGCAGGCCGGCGTCGGCGGCGACTGGTTCGACGTGATCCCGCTCTCCGGCGCCCGGGTCGCCCTGGTGGTCGGCGACGTGGTCGGCCACGGCGTGCACGCCGCCGCCACCATGGGACGGCTGCGCACCGCCGTGCACACCTTCTCCTCGCTCGACCTGGCCCCCGCGGAACTGCTCGGCCACCTCGACGCCCTGGTCAACCGCCTCGACCAGGAGAACCCCCGCCCCGACGGCGGCGAACGCCCGATCACCGGCGCGACCTGCCTGTACGCCGTCTACGACCCCGTCACTCGGCGCTGCACCTTCGCCCGGGCCGGCCACCTGCCGCCCGCCATCGTGCACCCCGACGGCCACGTGGAGATCCCCGACCTGCCCGGCGGCCTCCCCCTCGGCGTCGGACAACTGCCGTACGAGACCGCCGAGTTGGAACTCCCCGAGGGCACCCGGCTGGTGCTGTACACCGACGGACTGGTGGAATCCCGGGCCCACGACCTCGACCACGGCATGAAACTGCTGCGCGCCGCACTCGCCCACCCCGGCCGCAGCCCCCGTCAGACCTGCGACGACCTGCTCGACGCGCTGCTGCCCGCCAGCCCCGCCGACGACATCGCCCTGCTGGTGGCCCGCACCCGGGCAGTGCCCGCCGACCACGTCGCCGACTGGGACGTCCCCGCCGACCCGGCCGCCGTCGCCCGGGTACGGGCCGCCGTCACCCGCCGGCTCGACGAGTGGGGCCTGACCGAGCAGGCGTTCGCCGCCGAACTCGTGCTCAGCGAACTGATCACCAACGCGATCCGGCACGCCAGCGGGCCGATCCGGGTCCGGCTGCTGCGCGACCGCGCGCTGATCTGCGAGGTCTGGGACGGCTCCGCGACCTCCCCGCACCTGCGGCACGCCACCGACACCGACGAAGGCGGGCGCGGCCTGTTCCTGGTCGCCCAGCTCGCCGAACGCTGGGGCACCCGCTACCCCACCAGCGGCAAGGTCATCTGGGCCGAACTGCCGATCGGCGCGCCCCCCGGTGGCGCCGCCGGTGGCGCCGAGCCCTCGATCACTCCTCGCACAGCTGCTTGAACAGCTCCAGATCGGTCCGCACCGCCTCCTCCACCGCCTTGCTCTGCGCGAACCCGCGCGGACCGCCGACCGCCTCCTTCAGCTCGTCCGGGTCGTACTCCAGGCGCACCTGCACCTGGGTGTGCGCGGCGTCCAGCGGGCGCAGCGCGAAAGTGCCGCGCAGCGGCGGGCCGTCCACGGTCTCCCAGCTCATCACCCGGCCCCGGCCGTGATCGGTCAGCTCCGCGTCCACCCGGTGCCGCTCACCGGCGATCTCCACGTCCAGATCCGCGTGCCGCCGCCCCCGCGCGGTGGCGTGCACCACCCCGCCGACGAACTGCGGATACTCCGCCACCCGGTGCAACTGCGACCACGCCGTCCCCATCGGGGCGGTCACCTCGATCTGCTCCTCCAACGTCCGCATCGCGCGCACCTCCGCATCCTCGACGCCCCCCTCCAGCCTGACAGGGACGCCCGCCGAGCGCCGACAGCACGGCGCCCCCCGACAGCACGCCGCCCCCGGCGGGCGGGAACCCGTCGGGGGCGGCGTGCTGTCGGGGGCGTCAGTCCTGCGGGAAGGTGCCCTCGAACGCGGCGGCCAGGCGCAGGTACGGCACCGCTTCGGCGTGACGGCCCTGGCGCTCCAGGACGCGGCCGAGGACGAGGTGCGCGTAGTGCTCCACCGGGTCGCGCTCGATCACCGCGCGCAGCTGCTCCTCGGCGCGGCGCAGCTGGGCGGAGTGGTAGTACGACCGGGCCAGCAGCAGCCGCGGGCCGACCTGCTCCGGGGCCTCCTCGACCAGCTCGGCGAGGATCCGGGCGGCGTCCGCGTACGCCTTGGAGTCGAAGAACAGCTGGGCGCGCGCCCAGCGTTCGGCGACCGTCCCCTGGTGGAGGCTCGCCTGCTCGGTGGGCAGGCCGGTGGTCCGCTGGCGGAAGTCGGTGGTCATGCCGTGCTCCTTGCCGTTCTCCGGTTCCTCTGCCGGACCTCCGTGGCCCGACAGGTGGTTGAACGTTCACCCATCGGCCGCTATTCCACGGGTGTCGGCTCGGCTCAGCCCTCCGCCGCCAGCTCCAGCAGCCGCAGCATGAACGGCACCGGCAGCGCCGGATTCGCCGCCGCCGCAACCGGCTGCGCGCCCGGCTCCAGCAGCCCCAGCAGCACGTCCAGCGGCAACCGCGGATCGCCCGCCGCCGCCCGCGCCACCGTCTCGTCCGCATCCTCCGCCAGCCGCGCCAGCACCTCCGGCGCCAGCTCCGGATCGCGCAGTGCCGCCAGCCGCAGCGCCGGCTCCGGCCGCTCCGCCCACCGCGCCAGCCCCGGCGCGGCGAACCGTTCCAGGCCCGGCAGCGAGGACGGGCCCAGCAGCTCCGCGTACACCGATCGCAGCAACTCGCCCGGCGCGTCCGTACAGTGCTCCGCCAGCGCCAGGCGCACCGTCAGCTCCGGGTCCCGCGCCAGCAGCGCCACCACCTCGCCCGGCAGCCGCTCCAGCGCCGCCACCGCGCGCCGCACCAGCGGATGCCCCGAGCGGGCCAGGCGCAGCAACTCCGCCGGATCCTCGGCCCTTTCGGCCACCCAGGGCAGCTCGGGCGGCGCCGCGTCCGGCACCTGGTAGACGACCGCGGAACGCTGCCGCTCGGTCAGATCCGGCCGCAGCGACACCGCGAGACGCACCGCCGCGTCCGGGTCGGCCGCCAGGGCCAGCGCCAGGTCCGTCGGCAACCGGGGATTGCCCGCCGCCGCCCGGCGGATCCGCGGGTCGTCGTCCAGCACCAGCCACTCGCCGAGCGCCCGCTCCAGGGCGGCCCCCGCCGCCGTCCGCTCCCGGCGCACCGGGTCGCTCTCCGCGATGTACCCCGCCAGCGTCACCGGCAGCGGACGCTCCACCCGCAGCGCGCGCTGCACCGCCGCCCGCACCGCCGGATCGCGGTCCGCGCGCAGCGCCGTGCGCACCCGGGCCGGCAACCGGGCCCAGCTGTCCGCCGCCACCGCCGCGGCCCGCACCAGCGGCGAATCGTCCTGCGCGAGGTGCACCAGCAGTTCCTCCGGCAGGCCCGCGCACCCCGGCACCCGGCGGCGGGTGTCCGGGTCGCGGTCGGCCGCCAGCGCCGCCAGTGTCCGCTCCGGCAGCAGCACCGAGTGCGCCGCCGACGCCGCGGCCCGGCGCACCCGGCGCTCGCGGTCCGCGGCCAGTGCCGCCAGCACCACCGGCGACAGCCCCGGACGCTCCGCCAGCGCCGCCCGGACCCGCCAGTGCGGGTGCCGCAGCGCCGCCTCCACCACGCGGCCCGGCAACTCCGGCCGCTGCGCCGGCCAGCTCGGGCCGTCGCCCTCGGCCATGCCGTCCAGCAACCGGCACAGCACCTCGGCCGGGGCCGCCGGGTTGGCCGCCAGACCGGCGCGCCACTCCCTTCCCGGCGGTGGGCCGGACAACGGTCGCCAGACGGTGGCCGGCTGATGGGCGCTCAGATCGAGCACGTGTAGTACCTCCCCCGGAACGGCAAACGTCACCGACCCTACCCGCGTGGTGGCGCTCCGTGCACGGGATCGGGCCACGCCCGCACCCCCGGATCGAAGGATGGGCGAAGTGCGTGCGTCCTGCGGCCTGTTGGGGCGGAGGGAGGCCCCGTGCGGCGGGGGTCGGTGGCACTCGGTGCCAGGTTGCGGAGGCGGCGGCTCGTCAGGTGCGGGGGACCAGGCGGAAGGTGAGCACCCGGCCGCCCTCCTCGCTGGTCACCAGCTGCACCCTGGCGCCGATCGGCACCGCGCCCGGCAGCCCGCCGAGCACCGACGCCTGCACGGTGAAGCCCTCGTCCAGCACGATCAGATACGGGCGCCCCAGGTGCGGGCCCCGGCGGGTCGGACGCAGCAGGCGCTGCACCGTCCCCTGCCCGGAGGCCACCGCCGGCTCCAGGTCGGCCGACCCGCACACCGGGCACAGCAGGCAGGTCACCGCGCTGGCCGAGTGGCACCAGCGGCAGCGGCGGTAGTGCAACTCGGTCTCGGCGTCCGGGCGTTCGGGCTGCTGCCGGAAGCCGGACGGGACGAAGTGCGGGCCGAGCGGGTCGGCGGTCGGGGTGGTGGTGGTCGGGGCCGTCGTCGGTGCGGCCGGGGCGAGCGTGAGGGTCATGGCCGTCTCCTTGGCTGAGCCGGTGTGCGCCGCCGTACCGCCGCCCGGGCGGGCGTGCGGTCGGGGCGGTCTGCCAGAAGGACGGTATGGCACTCAGTGCCCCGTGTAAAGGTACCGAGTGCCAGTCGGGTCATCGGATCATCGGTGTGACGAGTGAGGCCTGCGAGGACGCCCGGGGGAGCGCCCCGGGAGCCCGGTCACGGCTCCAGCGCCGCCTCGACGCCCTGCACCACCCGCCACATCGGGGTACCCCGGCGGGCCACCATGACGACCACCTCCTCGTCCTGCGACTCCGCCCGCCCCTCGGCCGCGCCGTCGCCCCAGGTGTCGATCACCAACTGCAGCGCCTCGTCCACCGCCGCGCCCACGTCGCCCTCGCCGCCCGAGCGCAGCCAGGCCCGCAGCGCGTAGTTGTGCGCCGCGACCACCGCCGCCGCGATCACGTCCGCGCGCAGCGCGCCGTCCGCCCGGGCCGCGTACCGGGTGCGCAGATGGCCCGCCAGGGTGCGCTCGTAGCGCCACACCACGGAGAGCTCATGGGTGCGCAAGTTCGGTACCTTCTTGGTCAGTTGATAGCGCCCCACGGAGAACGCCGGGTTCCCCGCGTACATCCGCAGCACCAGCCGGGCCGCGTCGCAGACCTGCCCCACCGGGTCGCCCGCGGGGTCGGCCTGCTCCAGGAACGCCGTCATGTCCGCCAGGCAGCCGTCGTGGTCCGGGAAGACCACCGCCTCCTTCGACGGGAAGTACCGGAAGAACGACCGCCGGCCGACCCCCGCGAGCGAGACGATGTCGTCGACCGTGGTCTGCTCGAAGCCCCGCTCCGAGAACAGCTCGAACGCCGCCTCCACCAGGGCGTCCCGCATCGTCGGCCGGGTCGCCGTGGTTCCGCCCTGCTCATGCACCTCGCTCATACCCCGGACGGTAGCACCGACCCGGACCGGAAGGCTGGGCGAGGCGATACTCAGTGTGCATAATCGGGGGTACTGAGTGCCATCACCGAGGAGACTGCCATGACCAAGGACTTCGACCTCTACCGGCTGAGCGAGGAGCACGAGATGCTCCGTGAGTCGGTGCGTTCGCTGGCCGAGGCGAAGATCGCCCCGTTCGCGGCGGCGGTGGACGAGGAGGGGCGGTTCCCTTCGGAGGCGCTGGAGGCGTTGCAGGCGAACGATCTGCACGCGGTGCACGTGCCGGAGGAGTACGGCGGTGCGGGGGCGGACGCGCTGGCGACGGTGATCGTGATCGAGGAGGTGGCGCGGGTGTGTGCGTCCTCCTCGCTGATTCCGGCGGTGAACAAGCTGGGTTCGCTGCCGGTGCAGCTGTCGGGTTCGGAGGAGCTGAAGGCGAAGTACCTGGGTGCGCTGGCCCGGGGCGAGGGCATGTTCTCGTACTGCCTGTCGGAGCCGGAGGCGGGCTCGGACGCGGCGGGTATGAAGACCCGGGCGGTGCGGGACGGGGACTTCTGGGTGCTCAACGGTGTGAAGCGGTGGATCACCAACGCGGGTGTGTCGGAGTTCTACACGGTGATGGCGGTGACGGATCCTTCGCTGCGGTCGAAGGGGATCTCGGCGTTCGTGGTGGAGAAGGGCGACGAGGG